>CAJXSB010000136.1 GCA_913060435.1 uncultured Desulfococcus sp. | reverse complement strand
ATTCACTCAGCATGGCGACACTGAAAAAATGCCTTCCCTCGGGAATCTTGAAGACGCATTCCCACCACACAGATTCAAATCAAACCAAGGGGTTTCTGAGAAGATCATTTATTTTAACAAAATTTTAACATGCCAATGGCACGCCGGCATACCTCTGCAGGCCGGCCGCCCCGAACAGCCCGGGCCCTCCAACCGTATCGGCATCCGCGGCATTCGATGCGCTTGTATGCTATCGATAAAGTTCTTGAGAAAATGAGATACATATGTTTTCTACACGCAAGCGCCCGGCCGCCAGACTCCGTGAGGTGCTGAATGCCAAAGAAAGCGGATATTGCAGAAAGGAAATGCCCATGGATATTGTTCACCACGCGCCGACGGCAACAATACTGCTGCATGTGCTGATCACCGTATCGGTCACTGTTCGCGTCATCATGCGGCGGGCGGCAACGGGAGTGGCCCTTGCCTGGCTGTTCCTGGTCGTTATCCTGCCCATCGGCGGCGCCGTCATCTACCTCCTCATCGGGGAGCGCCGCATTGGCGGCAGCCGGGCCAGAGGCATCGACATGCATCGAAAGAGCTTCGAGGCGGCGATAGCGGAAGCCGACCAGCAGGGTATCACGGCTGTTGACTGGACGCGCCATCCTCCCGCCGCCACCGGTCTGGGCCGCCTCGGACGGAAAGTCTCCGGGATGGCCGCCGTCCGGGGAAGCCGATTCGAGCTCCTTTCCAACACCGAGGAAATCCTGAAGAACATCGCGCGGGATGTGGACCAGGCGGAAACAAGCGTCCTGATGGCGTTTTACATCTGGAACGAAGGGGGCGTTGCCGACGATGTCTTCGAGGCCGTCATCCGGGCTGCCCGGCGGGGCGTCTCGTGCCGACTCCTGGTGGATGCCCTCGGCGCCAGGCCGTGGTGGCGCAGCAAGCAGCCCAAACGCCTCCGGGAGGCCGGCGTGGAGGTTCGGCAGGCGCTGCCCGTGGGGCTCTTCCGCACCTTCGTCGGCCGGATCGACCTGCGGCTCCACCGGAAGATCGTGGTGGTCGACGGCCATTTGGCCTGGACGGGCAGCATGAACCTCGTGGATCCCCGTTTCTTCAAGCAGGAAGCCGGCGTCGGCGAATGGGTCGACGCCATGGTCCGCCTGAAAGGGGCCGCCGTGGCGCCGCTGGCCGCCACCATGATCGGCGACTGGTGTCTGGAGTCCGGTGAACCTGCGGGAAAGATCGCCGAGAAAGCGGGGCTCCGCTTCCTTTCCCCCCAGGGCGATGCGGACATCCAGGTCATTCCCTCCGGCCCTGGAGAGACCGGCGACGGCCTGCTCCAGATGCTGATCGCGCTGATCAATGGTGGACAGGAGGAGGTGGTGCTGACCACACCATATCTGATCCCCGACGAGGCCCTGCTGCAGGCCATCCGGGGGGCGGCGGGCAGGGGTGTGACGGTGCGCATGATCGTTCCCGAAAAAGTGGATTCAGTGCCCACCCGCTATGCGAGCCAATCCTATTTCGAAGATCTGATGGAGATGGGTGTGGAGATCTGGCGCTTCCGAGGCGGTCTGCTCCATACCAAGTCGATCACGGTCGACGGGGCGATGGCCATGTTCGGAACGGTGAACCTTGACATGCGGAGCCTCCGGCTCAACTACGAGGTGGCCCTTTTCGTCTACGACGCCGCTTTTGCAGAAGAGCTCCGGGCGCTCCAGCAGGCATATATCGACGACGCAGTCCGCCTCGACCCATCGGCGTGGGAGGAACGGCCGGTAACGCGCCGTTTTCTGGAAAACAGCTTCCGGCTGGTCAGCCCGCTGCTGTAGAGACGTGCAGGCGGCGGGTGTTGCATCCCATCGGGATGGCAACATCCCTGATTTCCGGAGAACACCGGCTTATATGACCCAAGAGTTGAGCATTTAAGACGTAGATGGGCGCTGCTAATTGACCAGGCAGATGAGGAACGCCCGGCCGGCCAAAAGCAGTTTATTGGCCTTGCTCCCGAGGCCAAACTCCTCAATGTTCTTATAGCCTTTTCGACCAATGACCAGGATGCCGTGTTTCCCCTCCTGCAGCTCCAGGGCCATATCCCTGGCAATGCCCTCTTTCTGAGGCCCGCACTTGAAGACGATGTTCTCCTCCGGAACGCCCGCCTGCACCAGCTTCTCCCTGGCGTCATCTGCAATCTCTCTGACCCGGTCGGTATATTCCTTGAGCCATGAAACCATCTTCTCGTGCTTTTCTTCCGCCTCCCTGCGCGTGGCGCTATCGGACACCCAGTACTGGGGGGGAATCGGAGGGATCACGTGGAAGAGGGTGAATGTGCTTTCCCGCAGATGGGAAAAATATCGGACCGAATAGTCCACCACTCGTTGGCTGATCTCCGCACCCACAAGGCCGATGAGGACGTTGCGGGAGGTGACGCGCGGTTCGATGACCCAGAGCACCCGGTCGTTGGCCAACTGGGAAAGGCGGTACGTCACCGATCCGATCACCTTGCGCGATACGGTCGACTTACCCCACCGCGCCACGGCAACGGTCTCGATTCCTTTCTGGCCGGCCAGCGTCAGCATGGCGTCGGCGGGGGCGCTGCATTTATTGTCAAAGAAGGTTGACGTTCTTTCCGGGGAAAATCCGGATTCCATCAAGACATTTTTCGCCTGAGCAGCGACCTCCTGCGCCTTCAGATTCCACTTTTCCAGATAGGTTTCAGCGACATCCGGATCCTGACTGATGGCGTCGGGCAGCAGGGAAACATCGGGTTCAAGGGCGCCGTGGAACAGGGTCATGTGGAGATCTTTGCTATCTTTCAACAGCCGTCCGGTCTCCAGGAGGGCGTGCCGGGCGAAATCGGAGTCATCAATGCCAAACAATACGCTTTGTTCATTTTTCATTGGCGTTTCTCCTCTGAAAGGCATCCATCAGGATGAAAGCTTGCAGGCCCTTTCGGCGGCCTCGATCCCCATGATGATCAGTTGACCCATTTCGTTTTGCGAATCCATATCCAGGGGCTCTCCCCGCAGCCATGCGGCGGAGATCGATCGGTCCTCGCGAATCACACCCAGAGGGGAGATGCCTTCCCTTGCCAGCGCTTCACGCAGGTATCTCTCGGATGCTTCATCCGAGATTTTGTTCAGGACAAATAGCACACCTTTGATTCGCGCTTCAGTATAGCGTTGATGGGCGGCTTCAACGAGCTCGGGACGGTCCAGATGAGCCGTGGCGGGGAGCTCTCCAGCCTTGATCTGCCGGACGACCCGCTTCATGTTGACGGCCATCTGGATGCTGGCAGTGGTAGGATCCAGGACGACGACGGCCCAGTCCAGACCGGTAACAACTCCCCGGGCCGAGTCCTCAAATCCTGCCTTGAAATCTTCCAGGACGACGGGCGGTGATTCATCTGCATCATCGATCTCTATGTCTCGAGCGATTTTTGAGAGTGGGCCGTCACATCCTTCTCCAGGTCCATGCCGCCCCATCTTCCCGGCGGCGAGCAGTACGATCCCCGCCTCGTTTCGGCGCAGATATCGTGCATCCAATCGTTTCAGATCGATGACCGCCCCTTTCAATCGTGTCGGATCATCGACCGGGCAGGTAACCGCACCCCCCCGGAACACCATGCCGCCGAAATAGTCAATGAGATTCTGCGGGGGATTGTCCACCCCCAACGCCTGTGGCATCCCGATATTCGTCGAGTCGGCGTCGAGGACGCAGACCTGATATCCTCGTTTCCGCAGCGCATTCGCCATGAGGACGGTGCAGGTGCTCTTGCCCGAGCCGCCTTTTCCGAAAATCCCGATCTTCCTGCCGGAGAGGGGAATATCGTATGCGCCATTCATGACGGCGCTCCTGCATGTCTTGGCGGAATCCGCTTCATTCGCTCCGCCCCGTTGGTTCCGCAGGGCAAGTCGAGAAACCAGTTTTTGGATTGCGGTATTAAGTTGCAGACTGGAAGCCTCGCCATCATCACAGTGTTGGATTCGACTTCTATAAGTTTACTCATAATGAGAAAATAATAAGATTCAAAATCAATTTCAATGAGGTGATGCACCCATTTTCCCTAGGGATAACTCCTATGAAACCACCCCATTCTATGTCACATAAAATGGGGTGGATCTGAATCAGCGTATACTACAGCTTTTGCGGTTTACATAGATTTTCGGCATGTACGGCGCTGCGACCGCATCCCTCGCAGTAATGGGAGGCCGGTTTGATCAAGGAAATATAGGTCTTCGGATCTTTGACCTGCGTTTCTTCCTCTACATAAGCACATAGCGTTTTTGGTTTATCATCACTCATAATTGCATATCTCCATTATCTATTCTGAATTCATCCATGTCTGCACCGCCTGCGCAAGGATAATAAACGATGCTGAAACAAACGGTGATATAGAAAGTAAGCTAGGCACTGGGCGTTATGTGTCAATCACCCACAGTTCATAATCTTCCGGCCCGTTTTTTCCTCAGCACTATCCCACAGTAGGGCAGGGCCCCGGGGGGCCCTGTCGAGGTTATCTGCGCTCCCCCGCCAGCAGGGCGGCACCAAAGGCGCCGACAAGCTGCGGGTCTTCGGGTGTCAGGATATTCCGGCCCAGGGTCTGGCCGAGGAGGGTCCGCATGCAGGGGTTTTTCGCCACGCCGCCGGTAAAGACGATGTCGCCCGCCTGGGAGATGCGGTTGATCATCCCGGCGGCACGCCGAATGACGCTTTCGTGAAGCCCCCGGGCGATGTCCCGGCGATTCTGGCCCCTGGCGATGAGGGAGGTGACTTCGGATTCGGCAAAGACCGTGCACATGCTGGAAATCTTGAGAACGTTTTCGGCCAGGAGCGCCTCCCTGCCGAAATCTTCGATCCCGAAGCCCAGGGTCCGGGCCATGATTTCCAGGAACTTGCCGGTGCCGGCGGCGCAACGGTCGTTCATCTCGAATTTCTTCACCCGGCCGTCGGGAAAGAGGGCGATGGCCTTGCTGTCCTGTCCGCCGATGTCGAGGACGGCGCCGGCTTCGGGGAAGAGCCTTCTGGCGCCGTGGGCGTGGGCCTTGATCTCCGTGACCGTCGGGGCTTCGAAGGAGATCTCGAAGAGGTTCCGTCCGTAGCCGGTGGCCATGATCCCGTCATAGGCCACGCCCTCCATGAGCCGATGGGCCTCTGCCATGGGGTCGAAGCCGGTGTCGGCCTGAAAATTCTCCACGATCCCGCCCGCCTGGTCGACGATCACGAGTTCGATGGTGCGGGAGCCGATGTCGATGCCTGCAAATCTCATGGCGCCTAGCGAAGCTGCTCGATGAAGGCTTCGACCCGCGTCTTGAGCTGGCCCATGTCCTCCATGCTGTAGTCGGTCTCGATCCGGAGGGTGGGGATGCTTTTTTCCTCGAGGGCCTTCTCCACCGGGAAGGACTCCATGAGATAGGGCGTGCAGAACTGGAGCCCGTAGTGGATCACGCCGTCGGCCCGGTAGGCGGCGGCCATCTCTTCGATGTGGGCGAGGCGGTCATGGTTGGGGGTGAAGATGGCGCAGTCGACCTGAAAATACCGGTCCACGATGGCCGCCATCATCTCCGCCACGGTTTCACCGGATTCGTCGGTCAGGTTGCGGGCGCCCCGCTCGCCCACGCACGACTCCTCGCCCACGATCACCGCACCCGAGGATTCGACGATGAAAGGGAGCTTCCAGTTGGGCACCGCCTGGGGGCACCCCGAGATGAGGACGCGGGGAGTTTCGGCGGGGAAAGCGCCTTCCTTTTCGGCGATCCGGCGTTCCAGCTCGTCGCAGATCTTGTTGACGGATTCGGTGAACCGCTCGGGGTTGTCGTAGAAGAAGACCTGGTTGGCCAAAAGGGCGTCCATGCCCGAGATCGGGGCGGGGTCGGCCTTGCGCAGGGACGAGAGGCGGTGGATGGCGGCGCGCTTGGCATTCACCGTCCGGATCGCCGCCTTGAGGGATTCGGCGGTGACCGCGACGCCGGTGAGCGCCTCGACAGCGCCCCGGAATCGCTCATATTCGCTTTTCAAAAGGGCCCGGCCATGTTCGGATTTGACCTGGGGCAGGTCCATGACGTAGAGGTTCTCCACCAGGCTGCCGAGGCTCTCGTAGGCCTTCTTCTTGCCGTCGCAGGTGTTCTCGCCCACCACCATGTCGGCGCTTTCCAGGTAGGGGCAGACCCTGCCCAGCTTGAATCCAAAGGCCGACTTGATCAGGGCGCAGGTGTTGCGCGGCAGCAGCTTTTCCACCTCCTCCATGGCGAAGTCGGCGCCGGAGCAGAGGCCCACCAGGGTGGCGTTGGCCGCCAGGGCGATCTCCTCTGGCACGAAGACGCAGAAGGAGCCGATAACCTTGCGCCCCGCCGCCTTCTCATCCAGAAGCTCCCTGATCCTCAGGCCGTGGACCTCGCTCATGACGAAATCGAAATACCCCATGCCCTCGGGCCGGTTCTTCTGGGTCAGGAAAAAGTCAGTGTAGGCCTTTCCCAGCACCTCCAGCAGGGCGTCGTGAGCTCCGAGATCGAGCCCCAGATCCTGCCACATCGCAACGTACGGATTGTCCATGTCTGTTCACCTCTTGAATGTAGAGTGTCATCGATTGAAAAACGGACAATATTATAGAAACAGCGAATGTTTCAAATCGATAATCTTCATGATGGTGCAGGTGGGGATCGGGAAAATGTATGGGGATCGGACGGGGAACAGAGAGGCAGTTCAACTACATGACTATTCGGTACGGCAGGTTCAGGGCGAGATCGAGATCAAGCTCGCGGCCGCACTGCTGCAGCCACCAGGATTTCCCCTGGGTATAGCCTTACGGGTCGACCCAGGGGGCAATTTTAAATTACCGCGCAGGCCAGGTCGCAATAAAACTCCTCGCCTTTTAGCATCGTCTGGAAATAGGGAAGTTCAACCAGCGCCGGGTTCTGGGGATCGCTCTCCAGGTCGTAGTGATAGACATACAGATCGAGGGTTGCGGTCTCCTTTACGGAGCTTTTATCCGTGCTGCGATCACTGCGATGCAGATCTCGAAATTCCCGTCCCCGGTAACGTCGCCCAGCGCCAGCTGAACGTTCTGGGACATGTGGTTTCCGGTGTCCGGATTGATCGGGATTGGAAAGGATAATTCGCCCAGCACCTGGTTCAGCGTGTTGTCCAAAACCGTTACGACGGATGCCGAATATTCTCTATTCTGCGCAGCGACGAGCGCAGGACTGATTGTGAGCAACACCGCAACAAACGACCGAAGCGCAGCAAAGCGGCACACAGGAGACGGAAGCAATTCTCTCATCCTTAGCCCCATATTCACGGACAGCTGCGACGCCCCGTTCGTTTCTGACGCTCAGCCCGCAAGTCCTCCAGGCTTTCCGATACCGCACGCTCTGCCTCCGCTGCCGCTTCAGCGTCCGCGCCGGCGCGGGCGTTTCGCTCGGCCATTGCTGCAGCCGCCTCTGACATACGTCCGGCATCGCGGAGGATGACGACGCGCTGCAGATCGGCAATTTGGGCGCCAAGCCCTCCGCCCCGTGCTGCCCGATCCACGGCTTTCAGCGCCTGGTCCGTCTCGCACGCGATGGCCAGCTCGTTGGCCTTTTTGACCGCGCCCGTATCGCCCATGGTGCCGCAGGCCGAAAGTACCGCCATTGCAGAAGCTGCCAAGAAGAAGTTTCTAACACGACTGAAGATAATGCTGTTCATCGACTGCCTCCTTACCCCTGGGAGCGCCCCCCGCCAAACCCGCTTTGGCGAGAAACGGTATCAGATCCCCGAAATCGATCGCTCTTAACGCTTGATTCGTCAGGACTTTACTCGCCGCTGTAGAACACGTTGACGACCCTGCCGTCTCTGTGGGCCTCGCAGATCCAATCGGCCTTGCCGTACGGAACCCCGACATGGACGACATGGCGACCCGTACCTTCCGAAATAGTCGAGTCGGTGACGACCACGCCGTTCGGGCTCGCGCCAACTTTCTTGGCGACCGCTTTTGCGCAATGGTTCTCGATGGTTCCACCATGGTCAATGCCCCCGCCGGGATCGTATGGTGCCCCGGTCTCGGTCAGGTAGCGCGCGTTGACCCAGCCCCCGCTGTGCATCTCGTCGAGCATTTGGATCCGGCACCAGCGCGAGCCGCCTTCGGTCCGGCAACCGAGGTTGCGCACGCGGTCCCCGTTCGCTAAAGCCCCGACGATGTCGTTTCGCGCCGAAGACCCGCTGCGTACGTTAAGCAAATCGCCCCGTGGAACGCCGGTCACGCGAAAGTAGCCTGAACCATCCGAATGGCCGCTCCTACCGCCTCGGCCGGGAAGGTACTCATTTTGTGGCTTGCTGTCGGCGATGAACTCGACCATCTGCCGTCCACCGGGGTCGAAAGAACAGGCGAAATAAGCCTTCCGGTTTTCAAGAAAAATTTTGCCGTTGACCGCATGCGTGCCGTCGACGCGCTGGCCGTTGTACTTCATCTCGACTCGCGCTCCACCTTCTCGGAAATAGGACTTTCCGACACTCGCGCATTCATCGAGCATCGATTTAGTAAACCTCGCGGTAGCCGAACCTGCGATTGCAATTGAAAAAGCGAGGGTGAGCAGTAATGTCTTTGAAGGTCGCATGTTGGTTGATCCTCCTTGTCGTGTCAGGTGTGCTGCCGGCAGCTTGACCGGTCGCGATCATGTGAATGGGTTAATGCTGCCCCGAAGGCGGGGCCCGGAGGCGCCAGAGGGTGTAAATCAAAGCTGTTGTAGAGTATCAAGCTGCGATTAGTTTTTCAGTTTGTTGATCCCAAAAGTCATTCCACCAATCGTCAGCCCTTAAAATTCTCAAAGCCAGCATAGGGTCAATCGAATCAGGATGCCAACTTGCACCAGGAATTTTAAGCCTTTTTTGAGGGATCGATTTATGGGCACTTTCAATCTCGCCAGAGCCTATCGGATAGCCTTTGTCTCTGAAGCTATTGTAATCCAATGCATCATAAAATCGGTGAATGTATCCAATTAGTCGCTTCAGGCGATCATTCGGATTGTTCTCATATTCTTTTTTAAGCTCTTTCATTATTTCAGCAATATGACCTTCAGAAATTGCTCCGATGCGAGGTTTGACCCATTTCGGCCGATCTTTTTTAGGTATCCCCATCTCATCTGCTGTGTCATAAAAATGATCTTTTAAATGAGATTTGTCCAATACGAACTGTATAGACGGGAATTGCCTTTTCAATTCTTCACTGAGCCCAATACCGCCATCTGCAAGACCTACGATATCTGTCTCGGGTGTCATACCTGCTAAAACGGCTGCGCTATGTAACTGACCAATAACTTCTGGATAGGAATCCATTTTTCCAACAAAAATTTTGGAGGGTGAATCGAGGGGTCTTGCAAAACCCAATCGTACATCCCGCCATTTGATCTTTTTTTTCTTTTTTGGATTGCCATACACCGGCGTTGTTTCTTCACAATTCTCAATGGGTTCCAGTTGAGCCGTACGAATTTCACATCCATCCAACTCAACCAACATTTTGTCTATGGGTCTCTTTTCTTGCCCCTGATCTGGTAGAGGATTGGATAGTTTGTTCTCCAAAAATGTCATTGCCTTTACAGCAGTATTTTTTGTTGATCGCGCCGCAGCACTCGCTCCGATATCATAGTGATAATGCTCTTTGAATCTTGCAGCCGCCCTTGCAAAGGAGTCCTCAATACCAAAATCAACCAATGCACGATTGACGGCTTCGCTACGACTCTGATGAGTGATTTTCATTTCATCAATCAGAGGCTTTGAAGAAGTCCCTTGAATCCACAAATACGGAGAGTTGATTTCTATTTTCCCAAAAATAGTATTGAACGTTATCACTGGATTTCTATGGATCGTCAGCCTTGCTTCTTTTTTTTTCCTACTATTTCGTCACGTGTATCTTCTAAAACTTTTTGGGTTGTTTGCAGGCCAATCTCTTGAACAATATCAGCAATGTCCTTATCAATAAGTGTTGCCCGTTTGGCTAAATCTTTTTCTTCCGAGATGAATTTTTCAGATAGTTTTTTGCTGACTTCGGCAATAATCTCTTGATAGCAATCTTTTTCCATAATGATCTCCTTATATTAGAGTCAGTTATTTTCCCCTAACATAAAGAGATCTAAATGTCCCGTTCTTTTTGGATTTTGAGAAGTTTTCTCCAACAGCCGTGATTTACACCCG
>CAJXSB010000135.1 GCA_913060435.1 uncultured Desulfococcus sp. | reverse complement strand
CGCCGACGCCGTGCATTCCTCGACCAGCTTCGGCGGAAAATAGACCCGCTCGCCGTCGACCCTGCACCCGGCCCTGGACAGGACCTCGAGGGCCGGCGGATAGCTGAAATCGACGCCGACGGTCTCCAGCACCTGAAGCGTCGCCGCATGAATCTCCTCAACCTCTTTCGGGGTGAAATACTCGAAATACTGCATACGTCATCCTTTGGTTTTCTGGGGTTCATCTGGAATGGAATGACAAATGCTACAGCAATGGATGTGCCAACCGTCCGTCCCGGACCAGCGGCGGCGATGGGTGCCGGCGCCTCCTTCCCGCTCTGACAGGGAATTGGGCCGTCCACCGCGGAGTGGAGGTTATCCGGAAAACACGGTGGCGCATCTCGGGTCGCCCTGAAAAAACAAAAAATTTTGTCAATTTTTTTTGTTTATATCGCTGGAGAGGATAAAATCTTTGCGGTTGAGACCGTATTTTTTCAGCTTGTAGTGAAGCGACTGAGGGGAGAGAAGCCCCAGCACCCGGGCCGCCCGGGCGACATTTCCACCCGAGGCCAGGAGCGCCCGCCGGATCGCCGCCGCCTCGACCATGTCCCGGGCCTGCACGAGGTTCTCCACCGGGGCATGCTCCGGCGCAGCCCCGGGGGCTGGGGATCCTGCCTCCGGCGCTGCGGGACAGATCGTCGGAGGCGCCGATGCCGGCGGCCCCTGAAGCTGGACGCCGTCGGGCTTTCGGAGATGGGGGGGCAGGTGCGCCGTGTCAATGAACGCCTCGCCGGGGCCGACAAGGTTCATGGCCCCTTCGATGACGTGGGCCAGCTCCCGGACATTGCCCGGCCAGTGGTAGCCCTGAAACAGGCGCATCACCTCCTCGGAGACGTCGGCCACCGCTTTTTTCATCGCCTGATTGCACCTCCCGACGAAACGGCATGCCAGGGCCGGAAGGTCGCCCCGGCGCTCCCGCAGCGGCGGCATGGCGATGACGACCACCCCCAGCCGGTAGAAGAGATCCTGGCGGAGGGTCCGGCGCTCCACCGCCCGGTAGGGGTCTTCGTTCAGGGAGCTGATGACCTTCACGTCCACCGGCGTCTCGGCCAGGGCGCCGATCCTGCGGATCCGCTTCTCCTGGATGACCCGGAGCAGTTTGGCCTGGAGCGACGGCGACATGGCGTTGATCTCATCCAGAAAGATCGTTCCCGAGGCGGCCTCCTCGAACAGGCCCGGCCGGTCCTCCGCACCGGTGAAGGCCCCGCGTGTCGTCCCGAAAAGGATCGCCTCCAGGAGGTTTTCGGGGATCGCCGCGCAGTTGATGGGGATAAAGCGTTGCCTGCGCCCCGGACCATAGTTGTGGATCGACTGCGCGATGATCTCTTTTCCCGTGCCGGTCTCGCCGAAAATCATCACCGGCGACGGGGAGCCGGCTGCCAGTTGCGCGGTCTTGACTGCCGCGAGGAGCCCGGGGCTCGATCCGACGATGTCGCCAAAGGCATACCGGGTGCCGTTGCCGGGCGTTTTCGGTGTTCTCCCGGTGGACGGCGGCGAGACGATCTTCTCGACCATCTGGTAGTCCTTGGTGAAGCTGACGGCCCCGACCAGGCGGCCGTCCCTCCGAATCGGATAGACATTGCTCACGACATTGGCGAACCGCCCCAGCCGCGTCCGGTAGAAGATGGGCTGGTTGACGACGGGCTCGCCGCTGTGGAGGCACCGCATGGTCGTGCTCTGGGCCTCGCTCAGGTCATATACGTCGACAATCTTTCTGCCGATCGCCTCGCGGGGCGGCAGGTCGTCGATGCGCCCCTGGGCGTCGTTGTAGTATAGGATGGTACCCCCGGCGTCCGCAACGATGACTCCCTCGTGAAAGATCGAGAGAATCGTCCGAAACTCGGCGCCGAAGAGGTCGGCAAAAACCTCGGGGGCGTTGTCCTTTGCGTCCGTCATCCCGTCACACAAACCTGGCTTTCCACGCCGTGCGCTTCTCTTTGGGCCACTGGACGCAGAAGGCCGGCTTCTTTTTCATCACCATCTTGATGCAGGCGTCCCCGCATTCGGGATCGCAGTGGAGGATCTCGGCCTCCCGGCCTTCCCTCACCTTCCGGGGCCACTCGGGATCGGCCCAGAGGACCCGGGCCAGGCCGATCAAGTCCGCCTGCCCCGTCTCGAGGATTTGCGCGGCCGTCCGTCCCGTGGCGATGCGGCCCGCTGCGATCACCGGCACCGCGACCGCTTTCCGGACGGCGGCCGCCAGATCGGCCATATACCCCTCCTGCTTCGCCCGTTCGAGGATCTCGGGAAGGAAAAACGACTCGTAGGTGCCGCCCATCACCGAGATGTAGGCGACGCCGGCCGCCGACAGCACCCGGGCGAACCGGGTCGACTCTTCGAGCCCGAGACCGTCGGGAAGCCATTCATCGGCCAGGAACCGATACCCCACCGGGAACTCTCCGACGGCGGACCGGACCGCTTCCACCACCGCCAGGGGGAACCGTTGCCGGTTTTCCAGAACACCGCCATACTCGTCGGTCCTGCGGTTGGTGCGGGGGGAGAGAAACTGCGCCAGCAGGTATCCGGTGCCCCCATGGAGTTCGACCATGTCGAAGCCGGCCTTCTTCACCCGAACGGCGGCGTCGACAAACTGGCCCCGGATGCGCTGAATATCCTCCAGGTCCAGGGCCCTGGGCCTGCGGCCGAAGGTTTCCACAGCCGATGGGGCCACGGGCTCGGCCGCCGTCCCGGCAAACCGCCCCGCGTGGTTGATCTGCAGGCATGCCAGCGCCCCCGCTTCCCGGATCGCCGCGGCAAGACGGGAAAGCCCCTCGAGATTGTCATCCGTGTCCGCCCGGATGGTCCGGTCGGAACCGCTTCCCAGCGGGTGGTCAACGGTGGCGTTCTCGACCACCACCATGGCGACACCGCTTGCGGCCATGAGCCGGTAGTGCTCCAGGAGCAGATCGCTGACGGCTCCGCCCGGCCCGGCATAGCCAAGGTATGTCGGCGCCATGGTCAGTCGGTTCTTGAAGGTCAGACCGCCCACCGCCAGTGAAGAAAAGATCATGTTCGCCATCGGCTTCTCCTTTCCACAGCCCGCCTCATGAGGCATCCCCGTCCGGCTCGGCAGGCTCGATGCGGACCCCCAGGCGACGGGTGTCCATACCGCCTTCGGGGACCCAGGTTTTATCGGATTTAACGACAATCAGCCGGGGGGCGCCCGGCGGCACCTCGGGCAGGGGGATCCGGACCCGGTCCGGCGCCCGGAAGGTGTGGCGCACCGTCCGAATGCCGACGTCGATGGTCGCCGTGAGAGGCAGGACCTCGGCAGGGGCATTGCATGACAGCCACAGGGCATGCCGGCCGGGGCGGCCCTCCGGCGGCGACACCGCCAGGTAGACGGGCCGGCCATCGGTGGTCCAGTTGTCGCCCGTAATCCCCAGGGCGGTCAGCCAGCCGCCGTCGAATTCGCGCTTTTCGGGAATAGGGCTCGTCCGGAGTGCTTCGGCCAGCGCCCCCCGCAGCGACGCGTCCCCCTTCTCCGCCACCGCCCCCAGGAGGAGCACCAGGAGGTCCCCGTCATGGTTGCCCTCCCGGAAGGCCGCTTCGGCCATTTGCAGTGCCGCCGCCTTCCGCCCGGCGCGGTGCATATCCAAAATCTTTCCCGCCTCCCGGGCGTGGCGCCGCCGGTCTTCGATCGCCGCCAGCCTTCGAGACACGGCTGCGGCCGCCCTGGCGCGGTCGTCGTCCAGGAGCGGCACGGCGGGATGCGCCAGGCAGTCCCGCCAGAGGGTGAGGGTCAGGTATTCGGCCCCCGCGACATTGACGTGGTCGCTGTCCCAGAACAGGTCGTCCTGGCCGAAAAAACGGTCCTGGTAGTCGAAGACCACGACATTGCCATAGGGTGCGAGCATGGCGTCGACAGCGGCATAGAAGGCGTCGACGCCCGGGATGAACCGGCGGGCCACGTCGAAATAGGACCGGGTGACGGGCATCCGGACCAGCACCACCGTCACCCCCCGGTCGGCCGCCAGGGCCAGAATCTTTTTGAAGTAGGCGACCAGATGCGGATCGAAGAGGGCCGTCTGAGAGAGCTGCCGCACCGCCCGCTCCCGGGCGACGGCCTCACGGCCGGGTTTCCGGGAAAAATCGCTCCGGTTCTGGACGAACCCCCTGACGATGGGGGTCAGCTCATCGCTGTCGATGGGGCGGAAGAAATCCACGCCGCTCCCGAGGAACGGGAAGACCGCGGAGACCATCCGCCCGGCCACCGACGGATCGCCGACGGCCCGGGCGGCCTCGATGTAGTCGACATATTGCATCCAGTACCAGGGATCCCGGAAATAATGGTTTTCCAGGGTCCCGGTGGCGAACGAGTGGAGGTCGACGGGCAGAACGATGGCCCGGGGAGCCATCCCCCCGTCGGACAGGGCCCACCGCAGCTTGTAATAGTTGAGGATATAGTGCTCGCCCTGGGAGGAGAAATTGAAGGCACGGGGGATCCGCAGGGGGTTGAGCCCGTGCTGTACATGGGAGTCGCCCAGGAAGAGCACGTCGATACCGCTGCGGCACTCGCCCAGGGCCCGGTCGGTCCGCGACAGGAGATATTTGGAGAGGACCTGCCGGTGGTAGACGGCGTTCAGCCCCCATACGAGGGCGGCAAACAGCATCAGGTAGGCTCCCACCTGTTTCAAGAAGCGTCTGGTCATCGGTCTTTCGAAGCCCATTCGAACGGGCGCTGAACTGTGATCATTTTTCGCATATGCACACTTCCCGAAGCCAGCCTCGGAAGGGAAGCCGGCGCCATAGCGGCGCATCAGAACTGAAAATAGATGAACGGCGTCTTTCGGAACACACCGAAGAGCAGGATCGCGAAGACCGCGGCATAGGACGCGGCCCACGCCATCCATAGCGGCTTTTCCGCAAGCATCTCCCGGATACGGCCCCTTTCCTGGAGGCGCTGGACCGCCTCGAGAACCAGGATGGCGGCAACGGCAACCCCCAGGTCGGCCGCATTGGAAAAGGCCTTCGGGAACGCCACCGCCCCACCGGGTCCACTGGAAAAGAGGTGGGTGGCCACATGCACCGCATCGCCCATGGAGTTGGCCCGGAAGAATATCCAGGCAAATGCCGTGAGGTGAAAGGTGATGAAGATCTTCAGCGCCCCGTGGAGCCGGGGATACCGGGCAATGCCCGAACCCTCGGCGATCCGCGCGCGCAGCGGTGCCGTGGCGATCCCCCCGATCAGATAGAGGCTGTGGAGGACGCCCCAGGCGACAAAGGTCCAGCCGGCGCCGTGCCAGAGCCCGCAGAGGAAAAAGACGACAAAGAGATTGCGGCACCGGCGCCATCTCCCCTTACGGTTTCCGCCCATGGGGATGTAGAGGTAGTCCCGGAACCAGGTCGACAGGGAGATGTGCCACCGCCGCCAGAATTCGGCCGTCGAAGCGGCGAAATAGGGCCGCCTGAAATTGTCCATGAGGGTGAACCCCATGACCTGGGCCGCGCCGATGGCGATGAAGGAATAGCCGGCGAAATCGCAGTAGATCTGATACGCAAAAAAATAGGTGGCCACGATCAGCGGCAGCCCCGTGAAGCTGGCAGCATCGTTGTAGACGGCATCCACGTACCCGGCAAGGCGGTCTGCGATGACGATCTTGAGGAAAAAGCCCCAGAGCATCAGCGCAAGCCCGTCGGCGATCCGCCGCCCGTCGGGACGGTGCACCGCCAGGAACTGTGGCAGCAGGCGGCCCGCCCGCTCGATGGGCCCCGCCACCAGCTGGGGGAAAAACGCGACATAGACGGCGAAAATGCCGAAATGCCGCTGTGGCGGGATTTGGCCACGGTAGACGTCGATGGTATAGCTCAGGGTCTGGAACGTGTAGAAGGATATCCCCACCGGTAGCAGCACCTGCAGATGGGGCAGATCGAAGGGGATGGCGCATTGCGCCAGGACCGCCCGCAGGGAGTCGTTCACGAAATTGGCGTATTTGAAGGCAAAAAGAAGACCAAGGCTGGTGGCAAGGCTGACGCCGAGCAGCATCTTCTTGATGCACCGGGAGCCGGTCCGGTCCATGGCAATGGCCGCAGCCCACGGCACCGCCGTCGAGAAGAGGATCAGGACGGCGTACTCCGCCTTCCAGCTCATGTAGAAATAATAGCTCGCCGCCAGCAGCAGGGCCCAGCGCCACCGGTGGGGCAAACCGAAATACGCGAGCACGACGATGGGAAAAAAAATGAGAAAATGGAGAGAATTGAACGCCATCTTAAAAATTATATCGCTAACATCAACCAACGTCAATCCCTTGCTGCAGGCAGGGTCAGCGGCCGCACATGCTCGGCCGCAAGGGTCACGGCCCCCCACTCCTGCATCACCGCTCCGGAAAGGACGTAGGGGTGGTTGACCTCGAGGCGGCGGCAGAACCGGTCGTAGGCTTCGGGGAAAAAGACCGCCTCGACGGTCCCGGTCTCGTCCTCGAAGGAGAGGAACTGCATGGGGTCCCCGTGCCGGGTGCGGACCTTCTTGCCGGTGATCAGCCAGCCGGCGACGCGGCCCCCCCGCCCGGCATGCCGGTGGAGGCGGCAGGCCTTCACGGTCCCGCGGACGGCCGGGTGCCCGTCAAAGAGGACCATGGGATGACGGTCGCACAGAAAGCCGAGGACCCCAAACTCCCGGCGGAGGCGGACGATTTCGGCGTCCGGCTTGAGGGCCGGGATCTGCTCCCCCTCGCCGCCGCCGAAAAGGGAGCGGCGGCCGCCCGGTTCGCCCGCCTGCCGCTCCCAGCATGCCAGGGACCACATCAGGGCGGCCCGGTTCGCCCCCGGCAGAAGGCCGTCCAGGGCCCCGCACCGGACCAGGGCCCGGGCCTCGGACGCGTCGGGGCGCACCCGCGACAGGAAGTCCGCAAGGCCTGAAAAAGGCCGCTCCCGCCGTTGGGCCACCGTCCGCCGCGCGGTCTCCGCCGAGAGCCCCTTGACCGCCATGAGCCCCACCCGGACCGCATCCGGCGCCGCCGCCGCCCAGGGGACCCCGCTGCTCCGGACGTCGGGGGGAAGGATGGCAAGGCCCATGCGACGGGCCTCGGAGACATAGGCGAAGGTGCTGTAGAATCCGCCCTGGTTGCTGATGACCGCGGCCATGAAGGCTGCCGGGAAATGGGTCTTGAGGTAGGCCGCCTGGAAGGAGACCCGGGCGTAGGAGGCCGAATGGGGCTTGCAGAAGGAATAGCCGCTGAAGCTCAGGATCATCTCCCAGACCCGGGCCGCGGCATCGGCGGAGACGCCCTTTGCCCGGGCCCCTGCGAAAAACCGCTCCCGGAAGTCGTCGAGGTGGAGTTCCCGGTCCTTTTTCGAGAGGATCTTCCGGAGCCGGTCGGCGTCGGCATGGGAGAAGCCGGCCAGGGCGACGGCAGTCCTGGAGACGTCCTCCTGGTAGACCATGACGCCGTAAGTCTCGTCCAGCACGTCTGCGAGAAGGGGATGGATCGGCTCCCATGCGCCCCCGCGGAGCCGGCGGATATACTCCTGGATGCAGCCGCCCGCCGCGGGCCGGATGATGCTGCTGTGGATGACGAGGTGCTCGAAATCCCCCCGGCCGGTCTTCTTCTGGAGGAGGCGCATGGCCGGGCTCTCGATGTAGAAACAGCCCATGGTCCGCCCTGCCGCCACCGCGGCCCGGGTATCCGGGTCGTCCTCGGGTCTCCATCCCGCCTCGTCAAAGTCGACGCCCGCAGCACGGATCCCGGCCACGGCGTCCCGGATCACCCCGAGGCTCCGGTTGCCCAGGAGGTCGATCTTCACCAGGCCGGCGTCCTCGGCCCCGTCCTTCTCCCACTGGATGACCGGCACGCCTTTGGGGGCCGTCTCGACAGGGACATAGCGGTCGATGGGCCCGGGCGTAATGACCGTGCCGCCGGGGTGGACCGAGAGGTAGCGGGGCAGGCCGGTGATCCGCCCGGCAAGCGCGATGATCCCGGGCCAGGGAGGTGCCAGCGCGAGCCCCCGGGACTCGGGAAGGGAGCGGAGCCGGGCCAGGAGCGGACCGCCCCCCATGCCATGATGGGGGATGCGGCGGGCCACCCGGCGGATCTCCCCTTCGGGCAGGCCGAAGACCTTGGCCGTCTCCCGGACCGCCATCCGGGGCTGGAAGCACACATGGCCGGCCACCAGGGCGGCCCGGCCGCGGAATTTCTCGAGGACGGCGGCGATGACGGCGTCCCGTTCATCCCAGGCGAAGTCGACGTCGATGTCCGGCGGGTCGCTCCGCCCCGGGTTGAGGAACCGCTCGAAATAAAGGTGGTGCTTCACGGGGCAGACATTGGTGATCCCCAGGCAGTAGGCCACCAGGGAGGCGGCGCCCGACCCCCGGCCGCAGATCCGGGGGCTTTGGGCCACGATCTCCCGGACCACGAGGAAATAGGAGGAAAACCGCTTGTCGGCGATTACCTGGAGCTCGTGTTCCAGGCGCGACGCCACGGCGCTGCTCAGGACGCCCCCGTAGCGCTTCCGGGCCCCACGGAAGGCCGCCGCCCGGAGCGCGGCGTTCGCGTCCTCCCCTGCCCCGGCATCCCACGGCGGCATGACCGTGCCGAAATCGGGCCGGGTGAAGGCGAGCTGCTCGGCCAGGTCATGGGTCGCGCGAATCATCTCCGGGCACATGTGGAACCGGCGGGCATACACCCCGGGGCTTGCCAGCCATGCGTCCTCCGGGGCGCAGTTTCCGGGCGACAGGCGGGAGAGGGCCGTGTTGCCCGCGACGGCCCGCAGCAGCCGGTGGACGGCCGCGTCTTCGGGCGCCAGGAAGAAACTCCCGGGCACCGCCGCCATGGGAACCCCCAGATGCCGTGCCGCCCGGGCCAGGGGGTGGCCGGCGGCGACGGGGCGGCGGGGCACGGCAGCGGCCACGGTGAGCCCGGCATCGCGCCAGCACCGGAGGAGCTCGGGAATGCCCGTGAGCACCACCAGCCCGGCTCCCAGCGCAGCCACCTCGGCCCCGAGGTCGAAGGCGGGCGCCCGGTGCCGCCGGGTCAGGAGCCGGCAGAGGTTGGCGTAGCCCGACGGGTCCGCCACCAGGCAGACCGCCCGCCGACGGGAGCCGGGCTCGGTGACCTCGGCCCCGACCATGGGGCGGATCCCTTCCCGGTCGCAGGCCGCCAGAAAGGGCCAGAGCCCGTAGAGGTTGTCCGTGTCGGTGAGGGCGAGGCGCCGGTATCCCAGCTCCCGGGCCCGCCGGCAGAGGGCCGCCGGGGTCGCCGTCCCCCACATGAGGGAGAAGCCGGAACGTACCACAAGGGGAACCAGGGCAGGAGGATCGGATCGGTGCATGACGGCATCCCGGGGGGCGGCGGCCGTTTATGCGGCCAGGGTCCGCCCCACCCGGACCGCATCCCGCCCGAACCGGCGCCGGACAGCATCCAGGGCCGCCCCCAGACGCGCCTGCCGGCGGTCTCGGCCGTCGTCGAAAAGCATCATCTGCCCCGAGGGGAAGATGAGCCGGTCGCAGACCAGGCGCATGTGGCGGATCCGGACCCGCCGGAACCGGGCGAGCTCAAAGGCCGAGCGGGCCAGGGCGTAGAGGGCCGGGTCGTCGGCCGTCCCTGCGGCGGCGGCCTGCTGGCGGACGCACCGGAACCCGTCGGCATAGTCGAGGGCCACCCCGATCCGCCGGGCCGCCATCCGCCGATCCCGCAGTTCCGTCCCAGCCGTCTCGACGAGCCGGTAAAGCACCGCATCCAGCACCCGCTCGTCGTTGGTGTCGTCCCCGAAGGCGTGCTCCGCCGCGATCCGGGGCGGCCGCTGTCCCAGGGGCATCACCGGAGAGGGGTCGACGCCCCGGACGAGCTCGTGGAAGACGCGCCCCCGCCGCCCGAAGGCGACCGCCATCTGCCCGGCGTCGAGGGCCTGGGCGTCGGCCACGACCTCCAGGTTGAAGTCCCGGAAGCAGGCCAGGTCCGACGGGGTGACGCCCGGCAGCAGCCCCAGGGGAAGAGGCGCCAGGAAGTCGACCTCCTCGCCGGCCCCGACCACGGCCTCGCCCGCGGGCTTGACCGTCCGCGTGGCCGCCTTGGCCGTCAGCTTGTTGGAGGCCACGCCCCAGATGGGGTCGAGGCCCAGGCGCCTTCTCGCCTCCCGCTGCATGCGCCAGGCCATGTCCACCGGCGGCCCGAAATATCGCCCCGACGCCGTGACGTTCACGAAGAGGTGTCCGTCGTCCCCGCCGGATTCGACCAGAGGGGAGAAGG
>CAJXSB010000134.1 GCA_913060435.1 uncultured Desulfococcus sp. | reverse complement strand
CTTGCGGCCGATCACGGGGACCATTGGCATGGCGGCGATCAGAACGAAGGCCGCCGGAAAGGGGAGGCCGGCCTTGACTAGGCTGTTGCCGAGGTCCTCGGGGGGCGTGGCGGCGAAAAAGACGAAGAAAACCGTCGTAATGGCCAACAGACCCAGGGCCGCGGCCGCACCGACGGCAAGGGATGTCGACCACCAGGTGACCCCGCCGAAAAAGAGCGCCATGGGAATCAGCATGACCATCCAGCGCAAATAGGCCCGGGCATGCCCCAGGACCGTGGCCAGGACCACCAGCAGGGCCCACTCGACGGCCAATCCGCCGAGCCTGCGCGTCATGGCGATCAGGACCGCGCCGGCCAGGGCCAGCAACAGTTTGGTGCGTGGATCAACCATGGAAGTGCTCCCGATGCCACAGCGCTTCCAGGCGGAAGCGGTCCGTGGGCTCCAATCCGGCCTGAGCCATGAGGTCGGCATCGGCCATGATGCGGTCCGGAGCGGCGTCGGCCAGCAGGCGGCCGCCGGCCATGAGCAGCCAGCGATGGGCCGCGCGCTCGGCAAAGGTCAGGTCGTGGGTCACGATCACCACCGCCTGCCCCCGGGCCTGCAGCCGGTGCAGCAATCCCCGCAGACTGCGGCGAAATTCGAAGTCCTGTCCGGCGGTGGGTTCGTCCAGGGCCAGCACGGAAGGACGGGCGGCCAGGGCCGAGGCAAATGAGACAATCACCACACAACCATGAGGAGGCATACGATGCCAGGCTATGACAGAACCGGCCCCGCCGGACAAGGCCCCATGACTGGGGGTGGCAGAGGATACTGCGGCTCGGCCGCAACCGGCTTTCGTAGAGGAGGCTATGGCAGAAGAGGCGGCCGATTTGGCCGCGGCATGGGTGCCGGACGAGGATGGGGGGCCAGCCCCTTCCCCGCCGGCGGTGCTCCGGCACAGCCCATGAGCAAGGCGGAAGAACTCGAGATGCTCAAGGCCGAGTCCGAAGAGATGAGCCACGCGCTGAATGCCATCCGTGAAAGGATGGAAGCGCTTGAAAAAAGTGAAGATTAAATAAACTATACCAGAGGCTGGGCGGGGGTGTCAAATCCCCGCCCAATGTGGTGCCTTCCCCAGCGGCGCCAGTTGATGAACCGTACGGAGCCATCCCCCCCGATCCGTCGGAAGATTTTCTCGTCGTCCCCGTCCCCGATAAATACCGCATGTTCCGGCAGCGAGGCGGGGCGGTTGTGCTTTGTCAGAATGCTGCCTTCAATCACGCCGGTGAAGCGGCCGCCGCCATCGGTCTCCAGGGCGTTGGCATAGACGCGCACCGCAGCAGGATGGATGCCGATGGCCCCAAGCTGCGCCTTGACGTCCGCGCGCGCCAGAAACGCCTGGATCACCTCACGCGAGGATCCCTGGGAATAGATGCGGATTTCGGGCGTCTTCCGGCACGGCGGGAGCATCTCCCCGATCATCGCCGTCACCGCCGGGTTGAGGGTGAGGAGGTGGGCCGGCTCCCCTCCCCGCAGCGTCCGGCGGCAGTCGACCAGCGCGGTGACGCTCTTTTCCTCGACGCCGCGGAAGGCGGCGAACGCCGCCCGGACAGCCCAGGGGGCGCAGGCAGGCCATCGAGAAAAGGCGACGGCGGCGGCCCCCCGGACGATGCTCTTCGCCAGAAAAGAGACCCGCCGGAGCGCCGGCCAGCCGGACCGGCGCAGCAGAAAAAGCACCCAGACCACCAGCACATGCTCGCATATAAGCGTCCCGTCGAAATCGAGGGCGATGCACGGCGGCCGAGGCCTGCGGGAGGGTGCACTCATGTGGACGGACGGCGCCTAGCCGTTGTCCCGCTCGAAGGTTTTCATGAAATCGACCAGGGCTTCGACGGCGTCGACGCCCGTGGCGTTGTAGATGGAGGCCCGACATCCACCCACGGAGCGGTGGCCCTTGAGCCCGCCGAAGCCGGCCGCCATGGCCTCCTGGATGAACTTCTGCTCCAGGTCCTCGGAGGGCAAGCGGAAGGTCACGTTCATCCGCGAGCGGCTGTCGGCGTCGGCGGTGCCCCGATAGAAGCCGCTCTGGTCCATGAAATCATAGAGCATGCCGGCCTTTTCCTCGTTCACGGCCGCCATCTTCTCCAGCCCGCCGACGGTCTCTTCGAGCCATTTCATGACCAGCTGTAGCGTGTAGACCGCAAAGCACGGCGGCGTGTTGAACATGCTGTTCTTTGCGCTGAAGGTCGTGTACTTGAGCATGGTGGGGATGTTTTCGGGAACGCGCTCCAGCATGTCCTCACGGATGATCACCATGCATACGCCGGCCGGCCCGATGTTTTTCTGGGCGCCGGCGTAGATCACGCCGAAGGGGGCGGCGTCGAAGGGTCGGCTCATGATGTCCGATGACATGTCGGCCATGAGCGGCACGCCGTGGGTGTCGGGAAATTCCGCCCACTGGGTCCCCTTGATGGTGTTGTTGGAGGTGATGTGGACGTAGGCCGCATCCCGGTTGAAGGGGATGTCTTTGGGGATGTAGGCGAAGTCCCGGTCCTCGGAGGAGGCCACCACGTTGGCGGTCTTGCCCTGGATGCCCACTTCCTTGATGGCCTTGGTGGACCAGGTGCCGGTGTTGACGTAGTCGGCGGCCTGCCCCTGGGGGAGGAGGTTCATCGGGATCATGCAGAACTGCATGCTGGCCCCGCCCTGGAGGAAGAGGACCTTGAACCGATCGTCAAGCTTCAGGAGGCGCCGGGTGCGCGCCACGGCGTCCTCGATCACGGCGTCGAACCACTTGGAGCGATGGCTGATCTCCGTGACGGACATGCCGGACCCCGCAAAATTCAGGAAGCTCTCCTGGATCTCCTCAAGGACGGGCAGGGGAAGGGCCGCTGGGCCGGCATTGAAATTGTAAATTCGGTTCTCCTTCATAATCTCCTCCGTTCATCATATTGAATATTGTGTGAACCACCCACCTGTGCTAATTAGAAACCTTTCTTTTTTCAAAAGGCTACCCGGTTGTCAAGACAATAACGATATTTCAGGAATGATAAGGGCGGAATCCATGAAGATATACACATATCCATCCGAAGCGGCATCCCGGCAGCTGGCTGCCATCGCCGGCAGGGGCGTCGCATTCGACGAGACCGTATTCGACAATGTGAAAACCATATTAAAAGACGTGGCGACCCGGGGGGATGCGGCCCTGGTGGCGTACGCCAACCAGTATGACGCCCCCGATCTCACGGTGGACGACCTCGAGGTCACGCCGGCGGAATTCGAGGCTGCGGAAGCGTCTGTGGATGCCGCCTTCATGGCGTCGATGAACCGGGCCGCCGAACAGATCGAGGCCTTCCACCGGAAGCAGCTCCGGAAATCCTGGATCACCATGGACCGTCCCGGCACCCTGTTGGGCCAGCTCTTCAACCCGGTGGAGACCGCAGGCATCTACGTCCCGGGCGGGACGGGCGGCGACACGCCCCTGGTCTCCACAGTCCTCATGAACGCCATTCCGGCCAGAACCGCCGGCGTGGACCGCACCGTCATGGTGACGCCCCCCCGGCGGGACGGGTCGGTCCATCCCGCCATGCTTGCCGCTGCCCGCCGCGTGGGGGTCGACGCCGTCTTCAAGGTCGGCAGCGCCTGGGCCGTCGGGGCCCTGGCCTACGGCACCGGACACATTCCCCGGTGCGACGTCATCGTGGGGCCCGGCAACATCTATGTCACCATCGCCAAGAAGATCGTATCCGGCACCGTCGGCATCGACATGATCGCCGGCCCCAGTGAAGTGCTGGTCATCGCGGACGATTCGGCCGATCCGGAGTTCGCCGCAGCCGACCTTCTCTCCCAGGCCGAACACGACCCGCTGTCCTCCGCCGTGCTGGTCACGCCCTCCCCCGCCCTGGCGGAAGCCGTATCGGCGGCAGTGGCGCGGCAGCTCGAGGCGCTTCCCCGGAAGGCCATCGCCCTCGAGGCCCTCGATGCCTTTGGTGCCACCTTCGTCGTCACGGACCTGGCGGCCGGCTTCGACCTCGCCAACCGCATCGCCCCGGAGCACCTGGAGCTGCTCATCGACGCGCCGTTCGAACATCTCGGAAAAATCCGGAACGCCGGCGCCGTCTTTGTCGGGCCCTACACCCCGGAGCCGGTGGGCGACTACGTGGCCGGCCCCAACCATGTGCTCCCCACCGCCGGCACCGCCCGGTTCTCCTCGGCCCTGTCGGTGGACAATTTCATCAAAAAGACCAGCGTGATCTCCTACGGCGAAGATGCCTTCCGTGCCGAGGCCCCGGATGTCATCCGCCTGGCCGAGACCGAGGGGCTGGGCGCACACGCCCGCTCCGTCCGGGTCCGGCTCGACAAATCAGCCCCGAAGGCAGACCCCGCCGCCTGAGAGCCGGAACGAGGATCCGGTGCCAAGGATCAGGCCCATGCCCGGGGTCAAGGAGAAAACAGTTCGAGGTATTTCCCATACCCCTCCTCCTCCAGCTCCGCCTTGGGTACAAAGCGGAGGGAAGCCGAGTTGATGCAGTAGCGGAGGCCGGTGGGCTGCGGGCCGTCCTCGAAGACATGGCCGAGGTGGGAGTCGCCATGCCGGCTTCTCACCTCGGTGCGGACCATGAAAAGCTTGTGGTCCTTCTTTTCGACGATGTTTTCCGGCTCGAGGGGCCGGGTGAAGCTGGGCCAGCCGGTGCCGGACTCGAACTTGTCGGTGG
This sequence comes from uncultured Desulfococcus sp., assembly GCA_913060435.1. Classification (GTDB taxonomy): domain Bacteria; phylum Desulfobacterota; class Desulfobacteria; order Desulfobacterales; family Desulfococcaceae; genus Desulfococcus. The sequence goes on along the minus strand of CAJXSB010000134.1, from coordinate 5,533 downwards.
AGCTGAAAAGCGGCTCCCCCGAAACGATATCCACGTAGATGCCCGCAGCCTTGCTGTCCCAGTAGGCATTGTTGAACGGGGGCTCGGTCCCCTCCTCCTGGGTCACCTTGTACTGCAGGGGGGTGAGGCGCTTTTGCAGGGTCTCATCGTCGGGCTTGGCGTAACGCCGCTCGCCGTTTCCCCCGGAATCGCCGCCGGCGCGCTCCTTCCAGGCCCGTTCAATGAACTGATCCCGTCCAGAGTTCCGCCGGTACCCCTGATATCTTCCCGGGCTTTTCCGGTAGAAATCCTGATGATAGTCTTCAGCCGGGTAGAACCGTTCCAGCTTCCGGATCTCGGTCACGACCGGCCGGTCGAAGCGGCCCGAATCGTTCAGGGCGGCCTTGGCGTTTTCGGCCAGGGCCCGCTCCGCTTCGGTCTCGTAGAAAATGGCGGTCCGGTACTGGGGGCCCCGGTCCACGAACTGGCCGCCGGGATCCGTCGGATCGATGTGCCGCCAGAAGATGTCGAGGAGTTCTGCGTAGGAGACCCGCTCCGGGTCGTAAACCACCTGTACCGCCTCCAGGTGGTCGGTGGCGCCCGACGACACCTCCGCGTAGGTGGGGTTTTCCGTATCGCCGCCCGTGTATCCCGATATCACTTCGGCCACGCCGTCGACCTTTTCAAAGTCCGCCTCGACGCACCAGAAGCAGCCTCCCGCAAATGTCGCCGTTTTCATGTTGTCGCTGATATTCGTCATGGTGTTGTTCTCCGTCTTCTGTTCGCTCTGTTTCATGCTGCCCGCCTGCTGAAAAAGGCCCAGCCCCAGCAGCACCAGGGCGGCAGCAAGACTGATCAGGGCCCATATCTTCATCGTTTGATCCTTTCATTGGGGTAAGGAACGGTCACGTTTCCGCGTCAATACTCTTTCGTCGCTCCCTGGCCGTGATCCTGACACTGCTGTAATATAGGCACCCCCGGCGCCGCAGAAAAGACCCGGCGCCGGCTTCCGGTGCTCCGGAACCGCTCCGGGGCGGAAAATCCGGCGATAGAGGAAAAGTCGACTTGAGTTTTCAGGGGTTTGATACTATATTGGTGGGTGAGGTTTACGGCAGGATTCTACATCCGGAGCCGCCTCATCGGTTCAACCGCACTCCCGCCCGTAATACAGGGATCGCCTGGGGGCCAGCAACCATGGAGGGTCTCGATGCAAGCTTTCAAGATGACCGGCTACAACGGGGACAACGTCAAGCGTGTCCGCTACCGCTTTGCCAAGGACTATTCTGAGGCGCAGCAGCGCTTCACCAAAGAGTTCTGGTATCTGCAGATCGAGTCCATCATCGAGTGCCCGAAGTCGGAAGCCAACATCAACGGCGTCCACAACTGAACCCGTCGCACGCTCCCCTGCCGCTCCTGCCAAGGGCAGCGTGCCTTTTTGCGTCGCTTTCGCCGCCGGGAATGCCCCGCATGACGAATCATGCATCAGACCGGCGGTCCCACCGACGCCCGGCGTCAGCCGTCGAGGGTCTCCAATTCCACCGGCAGGGGCTTGACCTTCCAGATCTCCCGGCAATACTCCCGAATGGTCCGGTCGGAGGAGAAGTAGCCCATCCGGGCCGTGTTGAGGATCGACATCCGGATCCATTGGTCCTGGTCGAGGTAGATCCGGCTGACCCGGTCCTGGCATGCCATATATGCGGCATAGTCGGCCAGGACCATAAAGTGATCATGGTTCAGGAGGCTTTCTACCAGGGGCTGGAAGACGGCGGCGTCCCCCCGGGAGAAGGTGCCGTCGCCGATGGCGTCGACGGCCGCCTTGAGCTCGGGATCGGCCTCGTAGAACGCCCTCGGATCATACCCCCCGCTTCGCAGCGCCCGCACCCCCTCGGCATCCATTCCGAAGAGGAAGAAATTCTCTTCGCCCACCGCCTCCCGGATCTCGATGTTGGCGCCGTCGAGGGTGCCGATGGTCAGGGCCCCGTTCATGGAAAACTTCATGTTGCCCGTTCCCGAGGCTTCCATGCCGGCGGTGGAGATCTGCTCGCTGAGGTCGGCGGCCGGGTAGATCCACTGGCCGTTCTTGACGCTGAAATTGGGGAAGAAGGCCACCGTGAGCCGCCCCCGGACATCCGGGTCGTCGTTGATCTTTTCCGCCACGGCGGTGATCAGGCGGATCATGCCCTTGGCCATAGCGTAGCCCGGGGCGGCCTTGCCCCCGAAGAGGAAGGTCCGCGGCACCATGAAGGCGTCTGGATCCTGCTTGATCCGGTGGTAGAGGGTGATGATGTGGAGCACGTTCAGGTGCTGCCGCTTGTACTCGTGGATCCGCTTGACCTGAACGTCGAACAGGGTGTCCGGATCGATCATCATGTTGTGGCGCTCTTCGAGCATGAACGCCAGCGCCTCTTTGTTGGAGCGCTTGGCCGAAGCCCATTTCCGGCGGAAATCCGGATCCTCCGCCAGGGGCTCCAGGGCCTGGAGCGCGTCGAGGTCCTTCAGCCACTCGCCGCCGATGCGGCGCGTGATGAGGTCCGACAGGGATGGATTGCTGAGGGCGATCCAGCGCCGCGGGGTGACACCGTTGGTTTTGTTGCTGAACTTCTCCGGCCACAGCTCGTTGAAATCACGGAGCACGTCGGACTTGAGCAGCGCCGTGTGGAGGGCGGCCCCCCCGTTGACCGCATAGCTCCCGACGGTGGCGAGATGGGCCATGCGGATCTGCTTGACCGGCCCCTCTTCGAAGATGGACATCCGGCTGATCCGCGCGGTGTCCCGGGGATAGCGGAGGATGACCTCGCTCAGGAAGCGCTGGTTGATGTCGTTGATGATCTCGAGGTGCCGGGGCAGCAGGCGCCCGAAGAGATCGATCGGCCACTTCTCCATGGCTTCGGGCAGGAGGGTATGGTTGGTGTAGGCAAAGGTGTTCCGGGTGATCTCCCAGGCCTTCTCCCACGGCAGATGGTGCTCATCGACCAGCAGCCGCATCAGCTCGGGCACCGCCAGGGACGGGTGGGTGTCGTTCAGCTGGACGGCGAACTTTTCATGGAAGGCGTCCAGCGCCATCCCGCGATAGCGGAGGTGGATCCGCAGCATGTCCTGCAGGGCGCAGGAGACGAGGAAATACTGCTGTTCGAGCCGGAGCTCCTTGCCCTGGATCTGCTCGTCATTGGGGTAGAGAACCTTGGTCAGGTTCTCCGAGGCGATCTTCTGCCGGACCGCGCCGTAGTAGTCACCCACGTTGTAGGCGTTGAAGTCGAAGGACTCGACCGCCTCGGATTTCCAGAGGCGGAGGAGGTTGGCCGTATTGACCCGGTAGCCGAGGATGGGGGTGTCGTAGGCCATGCCCTGAACCACCCGGTCGGGCACCCAGCGGGTGCGCGCTACCCCGTCGCTGTCGGTCCAGCGCTCGGTGGCGCCGCCGAACCCCACCCGGTAAGTCGAGCTGGGACGGGCGATCTCCCATGGGTTGTCATTGTGGAGCCACTTGTCGGTCATCTCCACCTGCCGGCCGTCCCGGATCTCCTGCCGGAAGAGCCCGAACTCGTACCGAAGCCCGTATCCAACGGCCGGCACCTCCAGGGTGGCCAGGGAGTCCATGAAGCAGGCCGCCAGGCGCCCCAGGCCCCCGTTGCCGAGCCCGGGCTCCACCTCCTCGTCCATGATGTCGTGGATGTCGAACCCGGCCCGCGCCGTGGCGGCCCGGACCAGTTCGTAGATGCCCAAGTTGATGAGGTTGTTCCCAAGGTAGGGGCCGGGCAGGTACTCCGCCGACAGGTATCCCACCATCCGCGCATCGGACTTGAGATAGGCCTCCGAGGTGCTGAGCCACCGATAGACCAGCCGGTCCCGGATGGTGTAGGCCATTCCCATATAGATGTCATACTTGGTCGCCCGGCGGGGAAAGCGGCACCGGTTGAAGACCAGGCTGTCCAGAAAGCCCCGGCGAAGCTCGCTCAGGTTGATGCCCGTCCGCAGGTTGGAGAGCGCGGCGATGGGCCTCAGCGCCTTTTTCCGGGGCGCCCTTCGGCCATCAGGGCTGCCCGGCGGTGCCTTGCCGCCGCCGTCCTTGGAATTATTCATGGTAGGGCCTCCATATCAGCGTGATCGTTAACTTCATACCGATCTCAACTTCAGCGGCACTTAAGCGAAACGGCGTGGGGCGGAAACCGGATCCGGAGACCACCGGCTAATGAAACTCGAAGGTGGAGATCGATCTTTTAGGGAATGACAACCAATGCCATCAACATAATGTCCCCGCAGCCTCATGTCCATATCATCCCGGGATCGTTCCCAGAGCATCCCCGATCATCCTTGAACCATCCCTGGACAGCGCGGCGGGCATCGTCAATCCCAGGCCTCGAAAGCCCTTGCCGCCGCCACGAAGGCCTCCGGGAGGTGCGCCACCTTCTTCGCCTTGTAGTCGTAGCAGAGGTTGGTGGTGGCGCCGGTGGCGCACGCCCTGCCTTCCTTTTCGATCCGGTATTCCATGATGAAGGCCTTGGATTTGATCTCCGTGATGCGGCATCCGACATCAATGACATCGCCGAGAAACAGCTCCTGCCGGTAACGGCAGGCCACGTCGGCCATGATCATGCCGAATCCGCCGATGTCGAGCTCACTGAATCCCAGCTGACCGAGATAGGCAATCCTGGCTTCCTGGAAATAGAGCAGGAAATTCTGGTGGCCGACGTGGTTGCCGTAGTTGATGTCCCCGATGCGGACGGTGATGGGAATGGCAAAACGGAAATCTTTCATGATGGTATTCCTTTTTTTTGTAACCTTCCGGCGGCGTCCTGCGATTATAACACCAGAAGGCGGCAATATCGCCGCCGGCAATGAAGCTTCCATTGCAAACCATTAACTACCCGATACGATACACGGAGGATGCCATGAACATCAAGAAAGGATTGACAATCATTCTGGCCCTTGCCATGATTTTTACCATCAGCACCCAGGCCACGGCCGGCCGGGGCGGCTGGAAGAACGGCGGCGGCAAAGGCTCCCACGGCCGGCACGGCGCTTTCGGCATGATGGGCCTCGGCTGCCTCAGGGCGGCGGATCTCACCGACGCCCAGAAGCAGCAGGTGGCCGCGATCCTGCAGACAAACCTGGACGAAATCAAAGCGAATATAACGGCCATGGAGACTGCACGGCAGAACCTGATGGACACCATGACCGCCAATGGTGCTGATAAAGATACCGTCCAGGCGGCCCACAAGGATGTGGCAGCCGCCGGCGAAGCCTTGGCGGTGCAGCGGTTCAACATCATGACCGAGATCCGTGGACTCCTTACGGAGGAGCAGCTCGCGGCGATGGCGGAGCAGAAGGCCCGCCGGGCGGAGCGGAGGCAGGAACGCCAGGAGCGCCGATGGGAGGCGCTCCAGCAGCAGATCGACGAGCTGACCCAATAAGACCGGCCCCAGGGGTCCGGGGGGCGCCGCCTTCCCGGACCCTGCCGGCACCGGGGCTGACGAGCCATCATGCAGCAGAGCGCGAATACCGACAGCGACGCGGCCATTGTTCAGCAGGTGATCGACGGGGATGCCAACGCATT
>CAJXSB010000133.1 GCA_913060435.1 uncultured Desulfococcus sp. | reverse complement strand
CATCTGAAATTATTTGAGGTTTCAGGGTTTTGAGGGCATTTTAACCGCATCGCCTTTCTTTTGTCCCTCACCATGTTGCTGCAGCAAGCCATCTTTATATCAACAACGTGCTGGCCGTAGTATTTGGCGCCCAGTTGTTTGCGCCGAAAACTCCTCTTTTTGGCGGCGGCTTGCATGTTCCCGGTGTTCATAATGTAGTCGCCGTTGCGTGTGTTGACAAAATAGACCGAGCCGGAAAAGAAAGAGCCCACCTCGCCTGACACATCCCGTTGTACCCTCTTGGGTAAATTATTGAATAAATTCTGGAAAGATATTTTGTATACTCAAAGCTGATGCTGGTGCTTACCATGACGTTTCTTTGTTATCTCCTATAACAGCTCATGGGCCGGCCTGCATTTGGCCGATGTCCACCCACAGCAAAGCCTGAAACGCATGCCCCGGATTGCCAAGGAATTCATATAAAAATTGCCGCCTACGATTGAATGCCGGATGGATACATTTATTTTATAGGGAAAAGAAAAAATATTTCAAGGAGGTGGTGCAAAATGGAAAAATCAGAGGAAGAAGTTGATATAGAGCAGATATCCTTTGGGGCGGAAAGTTTTGCCGAAAACCCGGAACCGCGTTGCCCCTGTCTGCTGCTGCTGGACACGTCCGCTTCAATGTCCGGCGATCCCATCAATGAGTTGAATTCCGGCCTGACGGCCTTCAAAGAAGAACTGGCGACAGATTCCCTGGCCATGAAGCGGGTTGAAGTGGCCATCATCACATTTGGCCCGGTGGAGGTTAAAAAAACCTTTCATGCCGCAAGTGAGTTTACCCCGCCCCATCTTTCCACAACCGGGAATACGCCTATGGGACAGGCCATCCTGGAAGGAATTGATCTGGTGGGAGAGCGAAAGGGCGAGTACCGGTCCAATGGGATTGCCTTTTACCGCCCATGGATCTTCATGATAACGGATGGCTCTCCCACCGATGCGTGGCAGTCTGCGGCTGCGGCCATTAAAGAAGGGGAGAAATCGAAGGCCTTTGCCTTTTTTGCGGTTGGGGTGAAAGGGGCGGACATGGAAACCCTTGGAAAAATATCCGTCCGGGAACCCCTTAAACTACAGGGATTGAAATTCCGGGAGTTGTTTTTATGGCTTTCCAATTCCATGAAATCCGTTTCACGATCCGTTCCCGGAGAGGTCCTGGCACTCCCACCGCCGTCAGGATGGGCGGAGCTGTAAATGTGGAAAGTCATTAACGCCTCTGTGATCGGGTCGTATCACCTGGATTCCGGCACCCCGTGCCAGGATAAAAGCATCGTTGCGGTTGCTACCGGTGAAAATGGAGACCCATACCTGGTCTGCCTGGCTGCGGACGGTGCGGGCAGTGCGGCAAACGGCGGCCGCGGGGCGGAACTGGCATGCACAACCGGCATGGCCTTTCTCACGTCGGCCATACAGGATGCCCGGAGGTTCCATACGGATCTCATTGGCGAGTTGATTGCCCGAATCCGCTCCGCCATCTTTCAGGAGGCCCGAAAAGCAACACATTCCGGTCGGGATTACGCATGTACGTTCATCGGGGCCCTCCTTGGCAGCAGCATGTCCATTTTTTTTCAGATCGGTGATGGTGCCGTCGTCGTCTCTAAAAACAACACCTATGGGGTGGTGTTCTGGCCTGATGCCGGGCCATACGCCAACATGACGCATTTTATCACGGATGACGACGCGTTTGCGAACCTTCATGTCGAAACTTCAGACACCTGTTTCGATGGTATGGCCATTTTCAGTGACGGCCTGCAGTATCTGGCCTTGGTCTTCAAACAACAAATCCCCCATGTCCCCTTTTTTCACCCCATGCTCGAAACCCTTGGGAAAATACCCCGGGGCAACATTGAAGATTTAAAAACCAAACTGGTCCGGTTCCTGGAAAGCCGGGGCGTCAATGAAAGAACCGATGACGACAAGACACTGATCCTGGCGGCAAAGGCTGAGGAATGAAAACGCTGCTGGACGACGCCGGTCTGCCTGTCCGCCTGGGATCAACGCTGGGGTCCGGCGGAGAAGGCAGGGTATACACCGTGGCTTCCGTGGGGGGAGATTCGAACACGGCGGATCTTGCCGCGAAAATATACCATTCACCGGTTTCGCCGGACAGGCGGAAAAAGCTCCAATGCATGGTGAGCGGACAAAGCGACCCGTTACAAAAACTGACGGCCTGGCCCATCTCAACATTATCCGATCAAAACGGGTCTGTCTGTGGGTTTCTCATGCACAAGGCGGCTGAGGCATTTCCGGTACACCATATTTACAGCCCGGCGCAGCGAAAACGGGAACACCCGGAAGTCAACTGGGATTTTCTCGTCAATACCGCCCGGAATACGGCAGCGGCATTTCACGCCATCCATGCTCACGGCCATGTGATCGGGGATGTGAACCCTAATCTGGTATTTGTCTCCCGTGACAGCAGGGTAAGGCTCATCGATTGCGATTCTTTTCAGATTTTCGGAAAAGGAAAATATTTTCTGTGCGAGGTCGGCGTCCCCCATTTCACCCCCCCTGAGCTGCAGGAAAAATCCAGCTTCAGCAATATCATCCGGCAGGCAAACCATGATAATTTCGGCTTGGCCGTATTGATTTTCCATCTCCTGCTAATGGGGCGCCATCCATTTGCCGGGGTTTATACCGGCTCCGGAGACCTTGTTCTTGAAAAAGCAATTCTTGATTTCAGATATGCCTATGGCCGAAACGCCAGGCAAAAACAAACCAAGCCGCCGCCCAACAGTGTTGAACCGTCAATTTTATCCCAAACGATCCGGTTGTATTTCGAGCAGGCCTTCTCAGCGGCCGGGGCCGAGCCGGACGGCAGGCCGACGGCACAAGACTGGGTGTCGGAACTGGACGCATTCAGAACGCAGCTTCGGGCCTGTGATGACAATCCAAACCATCACTTTTTCGCGTCCCTTCCCCATTGTCCCTGGTGCTTTCAGGAACAGCATCTTGATATATCTTATTTCATCCCGCTGATTTCCGACCATAACGGCGGTTCCTTTAATTTGATCCGGGTCTGGGCCAGGATCGAGGCGGTTCCGCCGCCGAAATCCGTCAACGAGTTTACATATCCGCCGTTTTCTATCACCCCCGCAGCATTGCCGCCGGAGGCTCAATTCCAGAAAATAATGGGGGTTTTAACAAAAGTTATGGCGGCATTTCTGGCTTTCGGCAGCCTGATCACACTCAATCCGATGTTCATATTGACGGCCATCGCCGCCAGCGCCGGTTTGCTGGCTCACCGGACCGATACGAATAAAGAAAGAAGAAAAAGAGAACACCGGCTTAATGCTGCGAGAAAGGCGTTTTCAACTCTGCATGCACAGTGGAAAAGGGAGGTCGGTGACGGACGGTTTGAAGAAAAACTCAGGGAACTTGAAAGGATCAAAGCCGATCTGGAAGCCCTGAGCCGCCAATACGCCCGCGAAAAGGATCTGCTCCAATCCCATTCAAACCATATGGACCCCCGTGACCTGGACCGGCTGAAACAGAACTTTGCCCAAAAACAGCAGCAGCTTCAAAACGATTTGCTTGCCGGACCGGATCAGCTGAAAAACATCATCCAGGCCTCCCAGGCCCAACGCCGGAGCCTGTCAACATCACTGGAAAAAGCAGCGCTGAACGTTGCCCAGGCCGAGGCGGACATGACGGTTCTTTGAGCCGCAAGATACGGCCGGGCGGGAGAAAGGCGACCGGGTCGCACGGGCGATCCGCCTCCTGTGCTTGCATTTTAATGAAAACTGCATTAACATGAAAAAAAAGGAGGACATGATGCCATCCCTGCAAGTAAGAGACCTACCGGAGCATATCTATCAAAAACTCCTTGCCGATGCAAAAAGCCAGCACCGCAGCCTGGCTCAGCAAGCTGTGGTGGTGCTCTCAAAAGGACTTGAAACGACAGACAGCCCTAAAGACCGTCGAAAAAAGCTGATGTCTCGAATTCGATCCCGCAGCCCCGGAACGGATGCCGCCAGGCTGAAAGCCCCAAGAGACTTGATCCGGGAAGACCGGGAGCGATGATGATGATTATTGTCATCGACACAAGTGCTGCTGCGGAAATCGTATTGCAAAGGAACCAGGCCAAAGGATTCGTCAAGCATATTGAGGATGCCGACTGGGTCATCACTCCGACGCTTTACATTTCCGAAATCGCCAATGTATTCTGGAAATACCATGTATTCGAAGATATGCCCATGCATGAATGCGAGGAAAGCGTCGAAGATGCCGTTGCGATTCCGGATGAATATATCCACGAAAAAGGATTATATAAAGAAGCGTTTGCCATGGGATGCCAAACGCTTATGCCGATTTACGACATGCTTTTTCTGACCCTTGCCCGCCGCCACAATGCTTACCTGTTAACGCTGGATAAAAAGCTGAAAGATGTATCAGTGAAGCATTCGATACGGGTGTTGTAGCGATCCCCTATCTTTTAAGGCTCCAAATCCACCGACACTTCCTTGACCGGACCAACGGCTTGTTGTACCTTTGTATCCACAATGTATATACAATCATGGGAGGCTAGAGCCATGATCAAGTCCCTGACCAAACACGGCAACAGCCTAGCGCTGGTGATTGAAAAGCCGGTTCTGGAACTTCTCGGCGCGGACGCCGACACGCAGTTTGAGATTTCTACTGACGGAGAGGTGCTCATTCTTACACCGGTGAAAGATCCCGGCAGGCATCAGGCATTCAAGGCGGCCCTTGACAAGGTAAATGCCAGGTATCCCAAGGCCCTCAAAAAACTGGCGGAATAGCCCTTGGCACCTGTCTTTCTCACGCTGGCCGAAGTGCTGGAGATCCACCAGGACCAGGTGACCCGCTACGGGGGGGCTCCCGGCATCCGGGATATCGAACTGCTCAAGTCCGCTTTCGGAATGCCCTCGGCCACCTACAGGGGGCAGTTCCTTCACACGGACATCTGCGAAATGGCTGCCGCCTACCTGTTCCACCTGGTGAAAAAACATCCCTTCATCGATGGGAACAAGCGTCTCGGTGCAGTGGCGGCACTCGTCTTTCTGGCCCTGAATGGATTTGAATTCGATGCTCCGGAGGATGATTTTGCCGAAATGGTGCTGTCCGTTGCCCGGGGCGAATTCGACAAAAGCGACGTTGCCGTCTTCATTCGACGATTCACCAGCGCCGCCTGAGCATAGATCCTCGTTCAAACATTTTCATGCTGGATGAAGGCGGCCAAATGGGCGCTCGTTGCCGATTTGCGGGCATCTACCAAACCGGAAGCGACCGAAACAGCTCCTGGTGGGATTCGACCTGACCCTGGATAAAGTCGATGGTCGACCGCACGCGGGCAATATGCCTGGAATCCGGGTTCACCTGGAGCCAGTATCCTCTTTCAAAATAGCGATGAGGCATCACGGGGATCAGGGTCTTCTCCCCTTGCGCCATGAAGTATGGAATGACGCCGATCCCGGCACCGGCGATCACCGCATTCATCTGGCCGAGAACCGTGGAGCTTCGGAAGCTTGTCGTCAGCCCCGAAGAGATCTCTTCCATAAACCGCAGGTCCTGGTCAAACAGGAGATCGTCAATATATCCGACGAATCTGTGCCCCCGAAGATCTTCCTTTGTCTTGATTTCCGGGTGTCCCACCAGATATTCCCGGGTTGAAAACAGGCCCAGCCTGTATCGGGTCAGCTTTCGTGCCACCAGGCTTTCCTTCGTCGGCTTCTTGACCGTGATCAGAATGTCGATTTCCCGTTTTGAGAGGCTGTAATACATGGGCACGGCAATCAATTCGACTTCCAGTGCCGGGTGTTTGCGCTGAAAATCACTGAGTCGGGACGCCAGAAAGCAGTTTCCGATGCCGTCGGGAGCGCCGATCCGGATGGCCCCCGTCAGCTGATTGTCCTTCCCCGAGACACTCGCCTCCAGGTGGATGAATGTGCTTTCCAGCCGCTCCGCATAGGGCAGCAGCAGTTCGCCTGCAGGGGTGAGACGACAGCCTTTTTCGGTACGCTGAAAAAGCTGCGTCTTCAGGGATGCCTCCAGAGCCGATATCCGGCGGGACACCGTGCTGTGGGTCACCTTCAGCTCCGCTCCGGCCGACACAAAGGAACGGGTCCGGCAGAGGGCGAGAAAAAAACGCAGGTCATCCCAGTTCAGGTTCATATGGATTTCTCCGATGGCAGGGTCTCCGCCCTTTTTTCGGCGACCATTCCGGCCGATCAAGATGTGCCCGCGCTCTTATCGGGGGCAGGCTGTGCAAAATTGCAAAACACATGCGCTAAATTTCATATTTACTGAAAAATAATAAGCTGCTCTATTGGCTGTCAAGGAACCCCAAAGAAGATTCCGCAATTTCCAAAAATCCAAACATCGGGAGAGGTAACAACATGAAAAGAAAAAACTCTGATACAGTAAGAGATCTGGCGGGCTATGAGGACTTTGAGCAGCTTATGGAACGGGGCAGAATGCTGCATTCCCATGCGGTCTATGACGCATTCGCCTGGATCATGAAACGCGCTTCACGTTCACTTGCGATGGGAGATGCGACAGAGACCCCTCTGGCGGCCGGAAACTGAAGAAAATGACCCCAACATAACGTGGGCCTGCCGTCACGGGAATCGTCTTTACTCCGGGGGCGCGCTGGAGTATAAAAGCCCCGCCGCCGAGACATGGATCCGGAACGGCTCTCAATACCAACGATGACACAAGGATACGGAGAATGACGGACATCTACGAGATTCTGGAGCGCCACGGCATCGCCTACGAACGGACCGACCACCCGCCGGTCTTTACGGTCGAGGAGGCCGACCGCCTGGTCCCGCCCCTGGACGGCGCCAAGACCAAGAACCTTTTCCTGCGGGACAACAAGGGCAAACGCCACTTCCTGGTGGTGGTGGACGGCGATATGCAGGTCGACCTGAAGCACCTCCACCCCCTGATCGAGAGCACCCGCGTCAGCTTCGCATCGCCCGAGCGCCTCAAGAAGCACCTGGACCTCGAGCCGGGGGCCGTTTCGATGCTGGCCGTGGTCAACGATTCGGACCACCAGGTCGAGCTGGTGATCGACCGGCACCTGTGGGACTCGGAGCGATTCCAGTGCCACCCCCTGGTCAACACCAGCACCCTGGTGGTGCCGCGCAAGGGGCTTGCGAAGCTGTTCGAGGCCACCGGCCACCAGCCCCGGCTTATCGACGTACCGGCGCGGAAATGACTCCGTCGGGAAATTGCATCAGGGATGCGGGCCGGGACCATCCGGCCGGTCGTCTGCATCAGAATGGTCCAGGACCCGCCGGACCTCCCGCGACAGTTCAAAGTTGTATTTTTCCCTGGAGCCCGATATAGCAGAAGCTGGCGCCGCGATGGACGGGGCGGCTCGAACCCCAGGCCGGGCCGGACCCCCTCCGAACGGCATTCCCCCAAACCTGAAGCCGGCATCGAACGCCCGGCATTGAGGAAATGAGCCATGAAGAAGATCGTCGAATGCGTGCCCAATTTTTCCGAGGGCCGAAACCAGGAGACCATCGACGCCATTGCCGACGCGATCCGGCGGACCCCGGGATGCACCCTGCTGGACGTCGATCCCGGGGCGTCCACCAACCGCACCGTCTATACCTTTGTCGGAGACCCCGACACCGTTGTCGAGGGCGCCCTAGCTGCCGCCCGGGTGGCCCGGAAGCGCATCGACATGCGGCAGCACCAGGGCGAGCATCCCCGCTTCGGCGCCATGGACGTCTGCCCGTTCATCCCGGTCCGCGGGGTGACCATGGCGGACTGCGCCGAGATCGCCCGGACCTTCTCTAAGAGGGCGGCAGCGGCGCTGGAGGTTCCCTTCTTTCTTTACGAGGAAGCGGCCGAGCACGATTACCGCCGCAAGCTCCCGGACGTGCGGCGGGGCGAGTACGAAGGCCTTGCCGAGCGGCTCAAGGATCCGCGCTGGCAGCCGGATTTCGGCCCTGCCGCGTTCGTGCCGGAATGGGGGGCCACCGCCGCCGGCGCCCGCATGTTCCTCATCGCCTACAACGTCAACATCCTGGGCACGGCCAACCAGGCCCACCGCATCGCCCTCAACCTGCGGGAGGCCGGCCGGGGCGAAGACAAGCCCGGGCGCCTCAAGGATGTCAAGGGCATGGGGTGGTTCGTGGAGGAGTACAATCTCGCCCAGGTGACGGTCAACCTCAACAATTACCGCACGACCCCCATCCACCGGCTCTATGAGGAGGTCCGGAAGGACGCCGCCCAGCTGAACGTCGGGGTTGCCGGCTCCGAGATCGTGGGCATCGTCCCCCTGGAGTCGATCCTGATGGCGGCCGACTACTACATCGAAAAGGAGAACCTTTTCATCTACGAGGAGGATCAGAGGGTCCGACTGGCCGTAGAGCGCCTGGGCCTCAACAGCGTGGCCCCCTTCGAGGCCGAGAAGAAGATCATCGAGTACATCGTCGCCGAACCGCCCGACGAACCCCTGGCCGACCTGACCCTCAGGGGCTTCATCGAAGAGGTGGCCGCACGCTCCTCCGCGCCGGGCGGCGGCTCGGTCTCCGCCGTGGTGGCCGCCCTGGGTGCAGGCCTCGGGGCCATGGTGGCCAAGCTCACCTACGGGGTGCGGAAATTCGAGGCGGTCGACGGGCAGATGCGCGCCGTCATTCCGCCCCTCCACGCCGCGGTGCAGGAGCTGATCACCATGATCGACGCCGACACCAGCGCCTTCAACGAGTACATGGAGGGCGTCCGCATGCCCAAGGACACCCCGGCGGAGCAGGCCGCCCGCACCGCCAAGATGCAGCAAGGCCTCAAGACCGCAGTGAAGATCCCGCTCCAGACCATGACCATCGGCGACAGCGTCTGGGACGCCCTCTGCAAGACGGCGCGGCACGGCAATCCGGCATCCCGGTCCGACGTACAGGTCGGCGCTCGGGCGCTGGAGACCGGGATCTGGGGCGCCTACCAGAACGTCCTCATCAACTTGGAGGGCATCACGGACGACGCCTTCAAGGCCGAGACCCTGGACGCCGCCGGAGCCATGGCCGACCGGGCCCGGAAGAAGATGAAAGCGGTGCTGGAGATCCTGGCCGGCAGGCAGGCCGGCTGAGGAGGTTGAAGGTGCTGCTGACGGACGAAGAAAAACGGATGCAGGACGGCGGCTCGGGCCGGCTGGTGCGGGCCGCGCTGGAAAACATCATCCGCTACGCCGAGGTCTTGTGCGCCGACCGGCTCTGCAGGGTGACCAAGGCCACGGTCTTCTGCGGCGCCCACAACTATCTCGGCGTCCTGGCGAGCGAAGACCCCGACGAGGTCTTCTCGCGGGTGCACCTGGCCAAAGACGAGGTCATCCCCTTCGATCGGACCCACCCGGGATGTTACGTCCAGTCGGATGTCGCCCCCTGCGACCCGGACGGCTGGTCGCCCTTCGGCCAGAGCGAAACATTCTTCCGGAAGAACGAACGGTTTCTCGAACACGCGCGGCAGGCCGGGGTCATCATCGCGGGGACCTGCGCGCCCTACCTGACGGGCTGGCTGCCGGTGAAGGGTGAGCATTTTGTCACTACGGAGTCGGGGGTGACCGTGATCGGCAATGCGCTCTGGGGCGCCATGGCCAATGCCGACGGCATCGAGGCGGCGTTCTGGTCGGCCATCTGCGGCCGGACCCCCCTTTGGGGCAACCACCTCCCGGAGAATCGGGCCGGCACCCATGCCGTCCGCATCGCGGAACGCCCCAGGTCGGTCTTCGACTGGGACGTCCTGGGCACGGCCGTCGGCAGCCGGATGCCCGGCGGCGCCGTTCCCGTCATGATCGGCGACTTCCACGGGGCGTCCTTCCACCACCTGCGCCAGTTCTGTACGAGCCTGGCAGTGACGAGCAGCTGTGAAATGTGTCATATCGTCGGCATCACCCCAGAGGCGAGAAGCAGCGAAGATGCATTCCAGGGGCGGCCGTCCGTGGCGGACGCCATCATCGACAGGGGCGATCTCGATGCGGCCTACCGCTCCATTTGCGCCGACGGCGCCGGCCCCGTCGACCTGGTGAGCCTCGGCTGTCCCCATTACGACATCGATCAGGTGAAGCAGGTCGCCGACCTGCTGCATGGCCGGAAGGTCCACCCCGAGGTCGACCTCATGGTCTGGACAGCCTACCCGGTCAAGGCCATGGCCGACGTGAACGGATACACCCGGCGAATCGAAGCGGCCGGTGGGCGCGTCTGCACCAGCACCTGCCCCACGACCATCGGCCGCCCCCTTCTGGCATCCCGCGCGGCCATGGTCT
>CAJXSB010000132.1 GCA_913060435.1 uncultured Desulfococcus sp. | reverse complement strand
GAAGACAAGGCTGCAGGGGCCCGTGACCTGGGCATATCCGTCGGCCGCCGCCGGGTACGGGACGGAGAGCATTGCCGCGGCGGCCAGCACCGCTGCCGCATGGATGCGCCCGCACCGCCGGATGACATGGAAAAGGCTCCGAATGATTTCAGCCGCCATGGATCACTCCCTTCAATAAAAGACATCCCTGCCGCCGGCGCATCACCCCTCCCGGAGGATCATGGCAGGCGGCTCCCGGAAGACCCGCCGCACCGCCGGCAGGGCGGCCAGCATGGCCGTGATGTAGATCAGGGGCAGGGAGAGGACGAGGGCGCCCCAGTCGACCTGATAGATGAACGTCCACCCGAAGGACTGCCGGTTGACGACGAAGACCAGCAGCAGGGAGAGGATTCCGCCGCAGAGCAGCCCCCCCAGCTCTCCGGCCGCCACCATGAGCGACGCCTCCCAGATGATCATGCGCCGGATCTGGCTGCGGCTGCCGCCCACGGCATAGATCGTATTGAGCTGCCGGGACCGCTCGAGCACGAGGACCGTCAAGGTCGTGGCGATGCCCAGTGCCGCCACCGCCAGGGCGATCAGAAGGAGCACCGTCGTGATGGAAAACGTCTCGTCAAAAACCCGCAGGATGCTCTGTCGCAGGTCCGCCCCGGCAATCATGTCGACGCGATCGCCGCATTGGGCCACAATGGCCGCCTTGAGCCGATCGACCCGTGCTGCACGGGCATCGGGGGTTTCGTCCTCCCGGAAAAAAAATCGGATGCCGCTCCAACCGGGCGCATCGGGGCTCCCCCCGCCCTCGATCCGGATGGCCTCATAGCGCTCCAGAGAGAAGAAGGCCACGCCGCCCTGGGAACGGTAGTCGCGGATCACCCCAACGATGGGCACTGTTACCAGATGGCCGTCGATGAGGTCCCGGAAGGTGTCGCCGAGGGCGAGTCCCGTGTGGTTGGCAAATACCTCGGAGACGATCACGCCCCGGCCTGCCGCCAGCTTCCGGCGGGCAGCCACCGGATCCCCGTCGATCCAGATATAGGCGCCGTGCCGGAAGAAGGTTTCAAAATCAATGGCCTCGAACTGGTATGGGACCCCGCCGTAAGTCAGGTAGAAGCGCCGGAATGGAACCCGGTCGGCCGGCACGTCAATGCCATTGAGGGCCCGGGCGATCTCCGGAGCGAAAGGGCTGCGATGCTGGTTGATCTCACCGAGCCTGGGGGTCACGAAAAGGTCGCCGCTCACGGTCTGGTGCACCCAGAGGTCGACGGTTCCCCGGAAGCTGTGGATCATGATGACCAGGGCCGTGAAGAGCGCCACCGCCGTGATGAGAGAGCCCACGGATACGGCTACCCGGACGCCGCTGTCCCGAAGATAGCGACCGGCAAGGTAGGCGGGCTCACCAGCCAAACGGCGTAGCAGCGGGGAGAGGCGTGCGCTGATGATCCCCAGAAACAGGGGGGACATGAGGGAAAACCCGGCAAACAGCGTGAAGGTCGCCACATAGCCCGGAAGTGGGATGCCGGACACGGCGGGCATGCGCGAGAGGGGCCACACGGCGGCTACGAAGAGCCCGCCGGCGGCGAACAGCCTCCGGGCGATCCGCTGGACTGAGTGCCGGGACCGGGCCGAGGCCATCGCCTCCCGGGGCGACACCTGCATCGCCTCGTAGGCCGGCTCCAGCGCGGCCAGCACTGAAACAGCCAGGGTCACGCCAAAGGAGAGGAACACCTCCCACGCGTCGAGGGCCAGCCGGTCGACCGAGACCCGGACGAAAAGGGTCGAGATGGTCCGGCCGATCCCCTCCACCAGCAGGCCGACCATGGCCGAACTGACGGGGAAGGCCAATACCCAGCCGACGATGCCGAAAAAGGCGCCCTCCAGGAGAAAGAGGGCGAACACCATGCGCCGGGAAGCCCCCACAGCCCGAAGGATCGCCGTCTCCCCACGCCGGGAGGCAGCGTTGAGCGCCACCAGGCTGTAGACGAGAAACATCCCCACGAACAGGGAGACGAAGCTCAGGACCGACAGGTTGAGCTGGTAGGCGCGGATCATGGTGAGTCCGGTCTCTTTTGCCTGGTTGGGCCGGGCGAGCTGAATACCGTCCGGCAGCAATGCCCGGAGGGACGCAACTGCATCCGACGGCGCCCCCGGGCGGAGTCGGATGTCGATCTGGTCGACGGCCCCGTAGCCCCCGGTGAACTCCTGCAGCGTCGCAATGTCCGTCACGGCGATGCGGCCGCCGTCGGCCCGGGAGAGCCCGGCATCCTCCAGGACATTGATGACCGTGAAGGAAACCTTGCCCCGGGGGCCGAAAAGCACGACCGAATCACCAGCCCCGGCGTCGAGGGTGTTCGAGAGGCGCCGACCCATGATGAGGGTGAAGGGGGTGGTCATGAGGTCGAGGGCATCCCCCGATTCCGGGTTTTCAGCCCGATCCGGGGCGCCTTGAGAGGACGCATCCGCAGCCCCTCCCGTGGACCATTCCCGAACCGGTCGATCGAGCAGGGGATCGAGGCCGATCAGGAGAAACGGTGCATCCGGCCCCGACACCGGACGTACATAGGTCTTCATCAAGGGGGAAGCGCTCTCCACCGCCGGATGCCGCAGCAGACGCGCCACCCACGCTTCGGGGACCCGGCCGCCGGGCTGCACCACCGTCCAATCGGCCTTGCCGGCGATGCGGTCCATGCTCTGGCCGAAGGCGTCGACGGACGCATTGATGGAGAGCCGAACGCTGGTGAAGACCGCCGCACCCAGGGCGATTCCCAGCACGACGGCCAGGGTCCGGCGCTGGTGGCGCCGAAGGTTGCGGATGCTGAACCACCAGAAAAGCCGTGCTGCAGCGGCAAGCCGTTTCATTGGATTTTCCCGTCCTTGAGGCGGATATGCCGCGTGGCGGCGCCGTCGGCCTGGCTGCCGTGGGTGGCGATGACGATGGTCTTCCCCGATGACCGGTTCAGCTCCGCCAGCAGGTCAATGACAATGGCGCCGTTTCGGCTGTCAAGATTTCCCGTGGGCTCGTCCGCCAGGATCACCGCCGGGTCGTTGATCAGCGCCCGGGCGATGGCGGTCCGCTGCATCTCGCCCCCCGACAGCTGGGCCGGGATATGGGAGAGACGATGCGCCAGGTTCAGCCACGCCAGGAGTTCAGCCGCCCGGCTGCGGACCGGTGCGTCGGAACGGCCGGCCAGCAGCCCCGGCAGGCAGACGTTTTCCAGCACCGTCAGGGTCGGCATCAGATTGAACGCCTGAAAGATCATCCCGACAACGTGGCGGCGGTAGTCGTCCAGGGACGCCCCCGAGGCATGGGCCAGGTTGCGCCCCCCCACCTTCAGCTCACCGCCGCTGGGACGGTCGAGGCCCGCCAGAAGCGAGAGGAGCGTGCTCTTTCCCGAACCGCTGACCCCCTTCAGCAGGACCAGCTCCCCCGCTGCAATCTCCAGATCGACGGCATCGATCCCCGTGATCCGGTTTTCTCCGAGTTGATAGTATCGGGTCAATCCCTTGGCGGTTATCATTGCCGCCGGCGCCGGTTTCTCCATCTCCTGCATCCCTCCGATTCGCATTTCACATGATGTAAACCCTAAGGCGCCGAAATGGAAAAATCAAAACCGGCCGCAAAAAATTTTCGGATTTTCCGAAGCGGCGGCCATCGGTTTCCTATTGGCCCACCGGGCAGGCAAGCTCGCAGTTCCTGCAGTATTTGACAACACGGACGGGTTCATCCATGCCCTCAACCGCCTGGAACGCGGCGGATGCTTCGTCTTTCTGCATCTGGAGATTGCATGCAGGACGGGAATAGACGCCGCTTCTTCCCGGCAGCTTCGTCTGATCGAAGGCCTCGGCGGTGTAGCACTGCTGCGCAAAGGCGCTCTGGGGGCAGGCCCTGCGGCAGGGGGCGTCACACCCGGTGCAGGGATCGAAGGCGGAGGGTCCGGTCGAGGGCAGGGCCACGTCCAGGGTCAGGGCGCGAAGCCGGACGCGCGGCCCGTATTCCGGGGTCACGAGCATATTGTTTCGGCCGAGGCACCCCAGCCCGGCCATGACGGCGGCGTCCTTGAGGAACGTGCCGCCCTTTTCGGTATGGTAGGGGAGGTGGACGGTCCGAATCCCGAAACGCTCCGAAATCCAGGTGCAGAGTTCACGGACCCGGCGGGCCAGCATCCGGTTTCCCGGCGGGTCCTTCCGACCGTGCCACCAGTCCATTTCCGGGCGGTCGGCCGGATGCGCCACAGCGATGACCAGCAGGGTCCTGGCCCTGTGGGGCCAGGACACCTCTCCAGGTCCCAGCCCCATGGCATTTTTCATGGCCCCCACCCCCTCTTCGATCCCGGGCATTTTCGGGGCGAAGGTAAACGACGGAGCGCCCTTCAGCGACGCCACATCGGCAAAGCCTGCCAGGCACGCCCCCAGGGCCCTGGCTTTGATCAGAATGGATGAAGCGGCCCGCAGCCGTTGTCGGTTCTCCATATGCCCTCCGAATTGATCTATATCCACGCAAATATCGAAGGCATCGGCCAGCCTCCCGCTGCCTTCAACATTGAAAAAAGATCAAATTTGTACTATTTTTAAAAATGAAGCAAGAATAAGTTTTCCCTGCCAAACATCCCGTTTGACCTCGGGGAGGGCGCCAGGGAATCTGTCGCGGCGGGTTGGCGGGAAAGCGCAGGAAGAGCTGCGGCACATCTGCCACAGAAGCCAGGAGGGCCGTCCCATGAAAAAGACCATCACCGTTCTGCTGACCCTTATTGTCGTTACGGCGACTGCCAGCCCGGTCCTGGGCGGCGGCGGACGCGGTTACCGCCACTGCGGGGGCTATTGCGGGGACTCAGGGGATGTATGGGTGGCGGCGGGCATCGGCCTCCTGACAGGCGTCGTCCTCTCCGCCATCCTCAACCCGCCGCCGCCCCGAACCGTCGTTTACGCGAGTCCGGCACCAACGGCCCTCCCGCCGGCTCCGGCCGCAGCCCAGGGATATGCCGCCGGCGCCCCCGGCGCCGTTTCGGTCAACGTCGAGGCGCTCAATGTCCGCAGCGGCCCCGGCCTGTACCAGGGCATCATCGGCCGCGTCCGGTATGGCGAGGTCCTCACCGTGATCGGCACCTCCCCGGGCTGGATCAACGTCAGGACGCCCGGCGGCAGCATCGGCTGGGTCATGGCCCGATACACGGCTTCCCCAGCCGGCTGATACGATGATCAAGCCCTCTACCGATACGAGCAGAAACGAAACTTTCGAGATACCTTGAACAGTCCCCCTTTGATGATATCCCCTTAGGCCGATGCATCGTAAATCGGAAACATCCCGAAACCGGGGGGAGGGGGGGGAAGATCCGCCCTTTATTCGGAAGCCGAAGATTATAACAAAACCGTCTGCGTTGAAAAACGCTGCACCTCAACTTCTCAAATTTCCCATAAAAAGTGTTGATACGCCATCAAAATAGGGACTTGTACCTATTGACATTCAAGCATATTTGCTTAGTTTATACTCACAATTAATTCCTGATGCTGATCCGGCACGCATCTCCTGCGCTTTCCACCGGAAATGATCTTTTCGTCGTCCGGCCGCCGAACTATCCTCCTCGAAGCTGACGCTTCGCCTTGTTCCATGACACAACATTCCGCTTTCTCCTGACGGCAAATGTGCTGCCGGGTTGCTTCAATTTGTTTATCACCACCAGCAAGTTGTTTGAATATCGTCAAAGGCCTCGCGTTTCAGAAGGTTCAAAACCGAAAAAAGGAGGTCGGATCATGAAGAAAAACAAAAAGTTGTTCTCCGCAGTATTCAGGATGATCATCATCGCTGCCGTGTTCGCTTTAAGCTCGCCCGCCGCCGCGGATGGACAGACTTTGCCCTGGCCCCAGGGGTGCCTGGAACTTGATAACCTGCCCACCCGGCCCGACCAGAAGATCCTGATCTGCGCGCCGCCAAATTTCAACGGCACGCTGATCATGTACGCCCACGGCTATGTGCCGCCCCAGGAAGAACTGGCACTCCCCATGGATGAGCTCGAAGGCTTTATCGACCCGCTGATCTTTCTCCTGAGCCAGGGGTTTGCCTTCGCCACCACCAGCTACAGCAAGAACGGTTATGCGGTCGAACCGGCGGGGGAGGATCTGAGGGATTTGGCCGGTTATTTTGAAGGATTGAACGCCCCCGAAGAAACGGAGACCATTTTGCTGATCGGGGCTTCGGAAGGCGCCTCGGTCATCCAGATGTTGATCGAGAAATACCCGGAAGAATTTGACGGCGGGCTGGCCATGTGCGGCCCGGTGGCCGGGATGCCTTTCCAGATCAACAAGATCGGCGATTTTTTCGTGATATTCGACTATCTGTTCCCGGAGGTGTTTGATGACAGGATCAGCCTTTCCGATCCGGATTTTAGCGGCGATGGATATGAATATGTCCAAACCTACTGGGAAGAGATACCCCCTCCCCCCGAACAGCCCGACCCCTACAAGGAACGTATTGCGGAAGCCATTGAATCCCGTCCCCTGAGGACCCTCCGGCTCTTCGGCATCACCGATACGGCTTTCAACTGGTTTGACCGCAATTCCTTCGTGGACGCGGCGCAGCTGCACTTGGGCCGCACCGTCTTTGGAACGCAGGATATGGTTGAAACGGCCTCGGGAATGCCGTTCGACAACCGCTATAGATGGTACGACGCCTCCTGGCGTTGGAATCGCCATGTCGAACGGGTTACGGCCGACGGGGAGGCCCTGGAATATGTCACGAATTTCTACGAGCCCACCGGTGACCTGCACAAACCCCTGGTGACCATGCACAACTGGAACGACCCCAACGTCCCGTTCGAGCATGAGGAGCTGTATGCACAGATGGTTTATGCCAAGGGTAACGGGGCCAACCTGACGGTACTGCCGATCCCCGGATTCGGCCACTGCAATTTCAAGCCCTGGCAGGTCCTGGGGGCCTTTTTTCTGCTGCTGGACAAGGTGGATGACGGCGTCGAAGCAGATTGACCGCTTTCATGTCAAAGTTGCCATCGCCATGAAATCCGAAGACATCCACCGCGTGAGCATCAGGCATCCCCATACCGCCGGGATCGATGTACCCACTTGGCAGAGAGGGGCGATGGTGCCGAGTGTTCAACGCAGGATATCCCTGCCGCCCCGATGGGCAAACAGGCGTTTATGCCTCCTGTGGCGACGGTTCCGTAAACGGCAGATGGCGGAAGTGCTGACCGGTCGCCGCGTGCAGGGCGTTGGCCACCGCCGGGGCGATGGGGGGAACGCCGGGCTCTCCGACGCCGGTGGGCGGCGCGTCGGACGGCACGATATGGACCTCCACCGCCGGCATCCGGTCGAACCGGAGGAGCCGGTAGGCGTCGAAATTGGCCTGATGGACGCGCCCATGGAACAGGGTCACGGCCTCCTCCCATGCCGCCGACAGGCCGAACCCGATGCCGCCCTCCATCTGGGCGCGAATGATGTCCGGATTGACGGCCGTGCCGCAGTCCACGGCGCAGACCACCCGCTCGACCCGGTAGGCGCCATCATCCGCAGTCGAAACTTCGGCAACCTGGGCCACGTAGGTGCTGAAGGATTGATGCACGGCGACCCCACGGCCCCACCCCGGCGGGAGGGTATTCCCCCATCCGGCCTTCTGAACCGCTACATCCAGGACGCCCAGGTGCCTTTGACGCCCGGCGAGGAGGATGCGGCGGAACGCCACGGGGTCCTCCCCGGCCGCCTCGGCCAGGGCATCGATCATCACCTCGACCGCAAAGGCGGTGTGGCTGTGTCCGACCGAACGCCACCAGAGCACCGGGACGCCGACCGCCGGCGAATGAAGCTCCACGGCCAGGTTCGGGATGTCATAGGGCATGTCCGCAACGCCTTCGACCGACGCGGCGTCGATGCCGTCCTTGACCATGGCGCCCTCAAAAGGCGTGTCGGCGGCGATCGACTGTCCGACAATGCGATGGTGCCAGGCCACCGGGCGCCCCCCGCCGTCCAGGCCCGCCCGCACCCGGTGAACGAACATAGGGCGGTAGAAACCACCGCGCAGGTCATCCTCCCGGGTCCAGACGAGATGAACGGGCCTCCGCTCTCCGATGGCCTTGGCCACATGGACCCCCTCGACAATGTAGTCGGAGGGCGGGTTGGCACGACGGCCGAAGCTGCCGCCCGCAAATAGCGTCTGGATGAGGACCTTTTCAGGATCGCATCCAGCGGCGTTGGCGGCATTGGCCTTGTCGATGGTCTGGAACTGGTCCCCGGCCCAGATCTCGCAGCCGTCGTCCGACAGCTGCACGACGCAATTGAGCGGCTCCATGGGGGCATGGGCAAGGTAGGGAAACGAAAATGTCGCCTCCAGGACCCTGGCGGCCCCGGTAAGGGCCGCATCGGCATCCCCCACGCTGCGCGCCGGCGCCCCGGGTGTATCGAGAAGGGCATGGTATTCCTTCGAAAGCTCCGACGTCCCGCGCATTTCCGCCCCGCTTTCGTCCCACGTGATCTCGAGGGCCTCTCGCCCCTGGATGGCGGCCCAGGTGTGATCGGCGACCACCGCCACCCCCGAAGGGATCTCCACAACGGCGCTCACCCCTGGGACCGACAGCGCCTTTTCAGCGCTGAAGGCGGCCATTCGCCCGCCAAAGACCGGCGGCCGCGCCACCACCGCCGTCACCATCTCCGGCAGCCGGACGTCCATGGCGAACCGGGCGGTGCCCTGGACCTTGGAAACGATATCGAGGCGCACGTCCTGTCGGCCGATCAGGCGGAACTCCCCGGGCCTTTTCAGCGCCACCTTGCCGGGGGCCTTCACCCCGGCGGCCCGCCGCACCAGCGCCCCGAAGGTGGCCTGGCGGCCGCTGTCGGGATGCGACACGATGCCCCTCTTCACCGCGATCTCTCCGGCCGGGACCCGCCATGCAGCGGCGGCCGCAGCGACAAACCTGGCCCGGACCTCGGCGCCCGCACGGCGGTACTGTTCGTGGGCATTGGCGATGCTGGTGCTCCCCCCCGTGGCCTGGATCGGCCCGAAGAGGAGGTTGTTGTAGCGCGTCTCGTCCGCAGGGGCCGACTCGACGCGGACCCGGCGCCAGTCGGCGTCGAGCTCTTCAGCCAGGAGGGTCGCCAGGCCGGTGTAAATCCCCTGTCCGGTTTCCAGGTGCTTGGCAATGACCGTCACCATACCCGACGTACTGATGCGGACAAAGGGGTTGAGGGCGAAGGTCTCGCCGCCGGCGGCATCCTTGGGGTTCTTTTTCAGAACGGGTGCGGCCGGCTGCTGCCTCTCGCCCTGTCCACCAACCGCCTCTCGGGCGGCATGACGGACCGCTGACAGGATGCGGGGGTAGGTGGCGCATCGGCAGAGGTTTTTTCGCATGGCGCTCCGGATCGCCGCATCATCCGGTTCCGGGGTCTCCCGAAGCAGGGAAACCGCCTGCAGGATCTGCCCCGGCTGACACCAGCCGCACTGGGGCACCTGGGCCTCCACCCAGGCCTGCTTGACCGGATGGTCCCACGGAATGCCCTCGATGGTAATGATTTCCTTTCCCGCGGCGGCCTCCGCCTTGAGGGTGCAGGACGGCCGGGCCTTGCCGGCCAGGAGAACCGCGCATCCCCAGCAGTGGCCACCGCCGCAGCCGAATTTCGTCCCGGTCAATCCCAGAACGTCCCTGAGGACCCAGAGCAGCGGCATATCCGGCGACACATCAACGGTGAAACGTTCTCCGTTCACAAGGAATGTCATCTTCATCGTGTTTCTCCTTTTTCACCCTTGTCCGGCGAAACCGATGCCGGGAGGCATCTCCGGCAAGGCATCGCTTTCGGCAGAAACCGGCGGTGCCGACTGCGAACCGGTGCAGAGCGGAGCCGCATCGGGAAGGCCCGCCACAGAAGGCTCGTGCACGTCCGGAGTCAGAATCGTTGAATGCATCAAAGGCCGATGTCGGATGTGGTCCTGGTGGGTGTGTTGGCAGCATGCTGCCGCCGGTGGCGGCCTTTGGATGCGATGCTGCCATGTCAATATGTGTAAGAATCCCGGCGCATCTTGTCAATTGGGGCATGCTGTCTGCCGATGGCAATGGATGTCATGCGCGGCGGGGGCACGCACCCATCGGGGCGCTGACAGGACGAGGAGAGAACCATGCCGACGGTGCTGCGGCCGTCGGTCAGCCTTGATTGAGGAGAAAGGTCCCGGTGGGCGGAGAGGTGACGCCGGCGTTTTTAACGGCTTCTCCGCCCCCGAAAATCAACCGGCAGCCGCCGCCAACGGATTGTCGAAGTCGTACCCGAACAGGCGGGGGTTCTCGCCGATAACCGCCGCGGAGAAGATATAGAAAACATAATCATACGTCTCCTGGGGTATTTTGCTGCGATATTTGGAAATCAGCTGCCAGAAATTTCTGTCGCGCGAATTTT
>CAJXSB010000131.1 GCA_913060435.1 uncultured Desulfococcus sp. | reverse complement strand
CGCGCAGGCGGCGTGGCCGGAAGGGTCCGCTTGACCCCTGCCACCTCGACGGCGGCGATGGCGGAGGTATAGCCGTTCATGGAGGGTGCGGTGGGCGCCGTCCAATACGGGATTCCCATTCGGGTGGCGGCATACTTGCCAATGTCATTGATGGTCCCGGCCCCCACCGCGATGATCCGGCTGCATCCGGCGGCGGCGGCCATGACCTGTTCAACAACCTCTATATTGGTGTGCAGGTTGCCGGAAAGCCGGTGCCACCGGAAATCCACATCGCTTTTTTCAAGTTGTTTCAAGACGGCGCTTCCGGCAGCCGGGTGGGTGTTGGTGTCATCCAGCAGGAAAACCGGTTTTTCGGCAGCTGAATCGCGGCAGTCCCGGGCAAGGGCGTCATAGGCCGAGTTACCGGCGATCAAGCCCATGCGGTATGTGGGATGGGGGTTGCCGCAGGAGCAGAGCGCGGGGTAATCCTCCGGGCGGACAAGCGGGGTCATTTTCACGGAATCAGGTCTCATTCGAATTCACCGTCCTTATTTTTCCCGTTCGACCAGCCCTTTGACAAACCAGCGCTGCATCAGGAGCACCACCAGAACCGGGGGGAGCATCACGATCAGGGAGCCGGCCATGGCAACGTTCCAGAACGGGAGGTCATCCGCCTGCGGAATGAGGTTCTGCAGACCGATGACCGCCGTCATCATATCGGGGTTGGTGGTGATGAGCAGCGGCCAGAGATACTGGTTCCATCCGTATACGAATTCAATCACCACCAGGGCGGCGATATTGGTTTTGGACAGGGGCAGGAGGATGCGCCAGAAAAAGGTCATGGCAGAGGCGCCGTCCATCTTCGCGGCCTCGCACAGCTCTTCCGGGATGGTCAGAAAAAACTGGCGGAACAGAAAGGTGCATGTGGCCGATGCCACCAGCGGCAGAATCAACCCCGGATAGGAGTCGAGCAGGCTCCACTCCAGTTGGATGTCCACCTCGTGGCCGACGATCCAGCCGATCAGACCATCCAGATGGAAAAACGTCACGAGCGACTGCAGCGGGCCGAAGAGATTGGCCGCCATTTCATAGGTAGGGAGGATGCGTACCTCTACCGGCAGCATCAGCGTGCAGAAAACGGAGACAAAGGCCAGGGCGCGAAGGCGGTAGTCGAAGTAGACAATGGAAAACGCGCCAAAGAGGGAAACAATGATTTTTCCAAAGGTAATTCCCAGCGCCATGATAAGAGAGTTCATGAGGTTGGTGCCCAGATTGCCCTTTTCCCAGGCAGCCCCCATGTTGACCCAGAACTGGTCTCCGGGAATCAGGGGCATGGGAACCCGCGACACCTCCTCGATGGGCAGGGTCGCCGCGATGAGGGCATAGACGATGGGAAAGCCGACAACGGCGATGCCGACCATCAGAAACGCATAGGTCAATGCGTCGAGAACGGGTGTTTTTTCAACCATTTTCGATTATCCTGCCATCCTTTTCTGCAGCGTTGCCTATATTGCATAATGCACCTTGCGCTCCACATATTTGAACTGCAGCAAGGTGATCACCACGATCAGGCTCATCAGCACAATGGACTGGGCGGAAGACGAGCCGAGATTGAGGCCGATGAATCCGTCCTGATAGACCTTGTAAACGAGGATGTTGGTGGCGCCGCCCGGCCCGCCCTGGGTGACCGTGTGGATCACGCCGAATGTTTCAAAAAAGGAGTAGATCAGGTTCATCACCGTGACAAAGAACAGCGTGGGGGACAACAGCGGAAATGTGATGGCCCAGAACCGCCGGAAAGGAGACGCCCCGTCCATGACGGCCGCCTCGATCAGCGAGTGCGGGACCGCCTGAAGACCGGCCATGAAGAAAACGAAATTATAGCTGATCTGCTTCCATGCACTGGCCATGATCACCATGATCATGGCGTCGCTGCCCCGCAGTACCGGATTCCAGTCCGCACCGAACCATTTTTTGATGGCCAGTGCCACGATTCCGTAGGACGGGTGCAGCAAAAAGAGCCAAAGAATGCCGGAAATGGCGGGGGCCACTGCATAGGGCCATATGAGCAGCGTCCGGATCACCGCTTTGCAACGCAGCGCCCGGTTGGCCATGGCCGCGATGAAGAGCCCGAATGAGATGGAGACCGCGGCGACCGCTGCGCTGAACATCAGGGTGATGGCGATGGATTTCAGGTAGAGGGGATCCTTGAACAGGTCGATGAAATTTTCAAACCAGATAAACCGGTTGTGCAGACCGAAAGGATCGCTTCGCATCAAGGCCTGATAAAGACCCTGCAGGGCCGGCCAGTAGAAAAAGGTCAGCGTGACCAGCACCTGCGGCAGGATCAGCAGGTAGGGCAGGATGCGATTGGAGAATATAGAGCGTTTTATCATGGGATGACTGGAAAGAAAAAGGCCTCGAAAAGAGGCGCCCCCTTTTCAGGGAACGGCAAAAGGGGACGCGCTTGGGTTTGCGAAAACGATCCGCTACTGGTAAATTTTTTCGAACTGCCGCAGCTGCTCGTTGCCGCGCTTGACCGCATCGTCCATTGCCGCCTGGGGCGACTTGGTATCGTTCCAGACCATCTCCAGCTCTTCATTGATGATGTTGCGGATCTGGATGAAATAGCCCAGGCGCAGGCCGCGGGAAATCTCCGTGGGGTCGCGGCGGGTCATCTGCTGGATGCCCACTTCCTGGTAAGGCTGCTTGTCGTAGTAGCCCTTTGCTTTCAGGCTGCGGTAAGCGCTCTTGGTGATCGGGAAATAGCCGGTCTCCATATGCCAGTATTCCTGCATGGCAGGGGTTGCCAGGAATTCCAGGAATGCGGCCACGCCTGCATATTCCTCTTTCTTGTGCCCCTTGAGCACCCAGTTGGAGGCGCCGCCGATAATGCTGTTCTGGGGCTCTTTCATCCAGGCCTCCACCGGCAGCGGGGCCACATCCCAGGTAAAGTCCTTGACCGCTTTTTTCAGCTTGGCGATGCCGCTGATGGAGTCGATGTAGACCGCTGCATTCTGGGCGATGAATTCTGCTTTGGGGCCCTGGTACTTCTGCCCGCCGTAGAAAAACCGCTTGTCGGACATCCAGTCTTTCAGGCGGGTGATGTGGCCGACCACCTTGTCGTTGTTGATGAGGAGTTCGCAGTCAAGGCCCTGGTACCCATTGGCTTTGGAGGCGAACGGGATATTGTGGATGGCGCTGTAGTTTTCGATCTGGGTCCAGGACTGCCAGGCGGTGACCATGCCGCCGGGCACACCCGAATCGACAATGAGTTTCAGCATGTCGCCCAGCTCTTCCCAGGTGACGGGCTTTTCCTTGGAGAGCGGCGCCAGCCCGGCTTTCTTGAACAGATCCACATTATAATACATGACCGGGGTAGAGGAGTTGAAGGGCATGGACATGAGGTTGCCGTCGGCGTCCATATAATAGGATAGCACCGGCTGCAGATAGTCGCTCCAGTCCACATCGTACCCGTTGTCCTTCATGAGCTGGTAGACCGGATAGATGGCCCCGGAAAGCATCATGGTCTGGGTGCCCACTTCAAAGGACTGCAGAATGTGGGGCTGCTTATTGGCCCGGATGGCGGCAACACCGGCATTGACCGTCTCGTCGTAGTTGCCCTTGTTGGTTTCAATGACAACGTATTTGGTCTGGGACGCATTGAATTCTTCCACCATCTTCTTCACGACCTCACCGCGGGCGCTGCGCATGGCATGCCACCAGTGGATCTCAACAGGTGCGGCGAATGCCTGTGAAAAGGCAAACACCGCAATCAAAACCGACGCAATCAGAACAAATTTACCCTTCTTCATCGACAGTCCTCCTCTTGTTTGAGTTTAGAAGAAACCCGGAGCCCTGGCCTCCGCTTGGTGCGTTGCAGGAACAGACCTATAGTGACGCGAAAATCCTAAACTTTTCCAGTATTATGAAAACATGCCCCTTTGGTCAAGGAGTTTCATGATTGGAAAAAGTTTTCTTGGGCAGGCCGCTGGTTTCCGCTTCAAAAACAGGTCTTGACTCGCAGGTAAAAAACATGATTTTTTTAAAGATGATAGACGGAATTCCGGCTTTGTCAGATGCCCGGTCGCCCTGAAATGATGACGCTATTGCGGAGAAACCCCAAATGGCCAGTGTCCTGTTGGAAAATGTTACCAAGTCGTTCGGTAAAACCGAGGTGGTTCATGGTATTGATCTTGAGATTGCGGACAAGGAGTTCGTTGTCCTGGTCGGCCCCTCCGGATGCGGCAAATCGACCACCCTTCGAATGATCGCCGGCCTGGAAAGAATCTCCGCCGGCCGGATCCGGATCGACGACAAGGTGGTCAACGATGTCGCCCCCAAAGACCGGGATGCGGCCATGGTGTTTCAAAATTACGCTTTATACCCCCACATGAATGTTTATAAAAACATGTCCTTCGGGCTCAAGCTCCGCAAGGTTCCCGCAGCGGAGATCGATGAACGCGTCCGAACCGCCGCCCGGATGCTGGAGCTGGAGGCGCTGCTGAAACGGAAGCCCCATGAGCTCTCCGGCGGACAGCGGCAGCGGGTCGCCATGGGGAGGGCCATTGTGCGCAACCCGTCGGTCTTTCTGTTTGACGAACCCCTATCCAACCTGGATGCAAAACTGAGAACCCAGATGCGGCTGGAAATCAAGCGGCTGCACCGAAAAGTCTCCACCACCATCGTCTATGTCACCCATGACCAGGTGGAAGCCATGACCCTGGCCGACCGGATCGTGGTCATGCGCGACGGCTATATCGAACAGGTGGGCAGCCCCATCGAGATTTTTCAGAACCCGGTCAACACCTTTGTCGCCGGATTTATCGGCTCCCCGCCCATGAACCTGGTGCCGGCTACCGTCATCAAAGACGAAAACGGGTTTTCTCTGCGTTTCAACGACAGGCTGGCCATCCCCGTTCCGGATCGCCCGGAGAGCCCCCTGAAAGAAGGCACGGATGTCGTGATGGGACTGCGGACAGAGGACTTTGCGCTGGAAAACGGCAATGGAGACCTTCCTCCGGAATGGAAATATGACGGCATCGTGGATGTCGTGGAGCCCCTTGGCTCCGAAACCAACATGCATGTGGATCTTGGCGGGGTGACATTCGTGGCCAAGAGCGGCGGGCGGCGGGAAATCCGCGTGGGGGAGAAGCTGACGCTGGCGCTCAACCTCCGGCACCTGCACATATTCGACGCCGCCTCCACCCTCTCCATCTATTAAGGGGCCCAAATCCTGCGGCTGCCGTTATGGATCCACCACCCCGCAGGCCGCATCCCCTCCGAGATACGCCTCCCGCATCATGGGGTCGCAGAGCAGGCTAGCGGCGGTGTCCGCCATCACGATGGAACCGGTCTGGAGCACGTATCCCCTGTCGGCAATAGACAGGGCCATTCCAGCATTCTGCTCTACCATGAAGATGGTCGTGCCTTGTTTGTTGACCGCCTGGATGAGATCGAACTGCTGGTCTACCAGGCGGGGGGAAAGGCCCATGGACGGCTCGTCCATCAGCAGAACGTCGGGCCGGCTCATGAGGGCCCGGGCCATGGCGAGCATCTGCTGCTCTCCGCCCGAAAGGGTCGCCCCCGGCTGTTCGATGCGTTCGGCCAGCCTTGGAAACAGCTCCAGGATCCTCTGCCGGTCTTTCCGCACGCGGTCCCGGTCTTTTCGGAGATAGGCCCCCATCTCGAGGTTTTCCCCCACGCTCATCCGGGGGAATATCCGCCGGTTTTCCGGAACGATGGCGATGCCGCGCCGGATGATCTCTTTTGTGGGAAGGGTGTCGATCCGTTCGCCGTTTAAGAAGATCTTCCCGCTTTTGGGGCGGCAGGAGCCCAGGATGGTTTTGAGGGTGGTCGATTTCCCGGACGCGTTGCCGCCGAGAAGGCAGACCAATTCCCCCCGGTTCAGGGTGATCCGGATGCCGTACAGCACCTGGATGGCGCCGTAGAAGACATCGATGCCGTCGAGTTCTAGGATGGGTTGTTCGTCCATGGTTCTACTGGTGCCTTGTTCCAAGATAGGCCTCGATTACCTGGGGATTTTTTGCCACGTCCCGGTAGTGGCCTTCAGTGATTTTGCCCCCGGAGTCGAGCACCACGACCCGGTCGGAAATGGTGCGAACGAGGCCGAGCTTGTGTTCGATCAGGAGGATGGTGTACCCGTACCGGTCCCGCAGCGTAAGAATGAATTCGGTGATCTCATCGGTTTCCTGGGGGTTCATGCCGGCGGCAGGTTCGTCCAGGAGAAGTATTTTTGCGCCCGTGGCCATGGCCCGTGCGATCTCCACCCGGCGTCGGTTGGCGTAGGAGAGGGACCCGGCGTCCTGGTCGAACCGGTAGCCGGTGAGGCGCGCTCCGAAGAGGTGTAGAATCTCCCTGGTCCGCTCCATGGTTTCCCGCTCTTCCTTTCTGTGCCGGGGCAGGTTGAAAAGGATGGAGAGCGGGCCGGACCGGGTCCGGCAGAAGCGCCCGACGCGCGTGTTGTCCCGGACGGACATGCCGTTGAACAGGCGGAGGTTTTGAAAGGTGCGGGCCACCCCCGCCCGGACAACCTGGTCGGGACGGTGCCCGGTGATGTCCGCGCCGTTCAGGAGAATGCGCCCCTGGCTGGGCGGGATAATGCCTGAGATGAGGTTGAAAAGGGTTGTCTTGCCGGCGCCGTTCGGGCCGATCACACTCAGGATTTCGCGCTCAAAGAGGGTGAGGTCGAGCCCCGAGATGGCCGTGATGCCGCCGAAGCGCCGGGAGACCCCTTCGAGGACCAGGAGCGGCTTATCCCCTTTTTGATATGTCGACGTTGATTTTTCACGGCGTTGCTTCCGGTAGTAAAGGTCGGTGGAGGCCTGGAGGCGGCCCGTGGTCTCCTTGTCCGGCCGGGTGCGGGATTTTTGGAGAAAGGGGATCGAGGAGAGAAGGCCTTTCGGCCGCAGGACCATCAGCATCACCAGGATCACCCCATAGGACATCATCCGGTAAGCCCCGTACTCGCGGAGGAACTCGGGCAGGATCGTCAACAGCACGGCCCCCGCGACCACGCCGGGAACGTTCCCCATTCCCCCGAGGATCACCATGCAATAGACCATCACGAGCTGCTGGAAATCAAAATTGTTGGGGAAGACCGAGTCCTGGAAGGATGCGAATATCGCGCCTGCGGCGCCGGCCACCATGGCGCCCCCGGCAAATGCGGTGAGTTTCATCCAGGCCGTGTTGACGCCTGTGGCGGCGGCGGCCAGCTCGTCCTCCCGGATGGCCTGCCATCCCCTGCCGTAGCGGGAGGATTTGATCCGGACAGAGCCGACGATGGCCAGCAGGGCCGCGCCCCAGATCAGATAGGCGTAGGCCGCGGGGGTGAAAATTTTCAGGCCGAAAATGCGGATCATGTCGAAATTATAAATGCCGTTGACGCCCCCGGTAATATTGACCGGCCGGTCCAGGTTGAGGAGGAGGAGCTTGAATATCTGGGCAAATGCCAGGGTGACGATGGCCAGGTAATCCCCCTTCAGGCGGACACTGGTGGCTCCCAGGGCAAAACCGCACACCATGGAAACCAGCGCGGCCGCAGGCAGGACCAGGAGGAAGGGGAGGTGGATGCCGAACTGCTCCGAAGAGAGGAGGGCGAAAGTGTAGCCGCCGACCCCGAAAAACGCCACATAGGCGAGGTCAAGCAGGCCGGCGAAGCCCGCCACCACGTTCAGGCCCAGCGCCAGCATCACGTATACCCCGCTGATGCAGAAGATCCGCATCCAATAGGCGTTGGGCATGACGTGGGGGGCGGCGGCCAGGACCACGCATCCGGCGATGAGCCACATCAGGTTCCGGTGCCGCACCGAATCACGGGAGAGCGCCGTTGTGTTCATCAGACTTTCTCGGGGCTTTTTTCGCCCATCAGCCCCCAGGGCCGCAGGATGAGCACGGCGATGAGGATGACAAAGGCCACCACATCCTTGTACGCGGCCGGGAAAAAGGTGACGGCCAGCGCCTCCGAGAGACCCAGCACAAATCCGCCCAGCATGGCCCCGTAGAGGTTGCCGATGCCGCCCAGGACCGCCGCCGTAAACCCCTTGAGGCCCGCGGCGAAGCCTGCGTAGTAATCAACCTGGGTGAAGAGCAGGCCGACCAGGACGCTGGCCGCCCCGCCCAGCGCGGATCCGATAAAGAAGACCACCATGATGATGCGGTCGACGTCCACGCCCATGAATGCTGCGGTTTCGACATCCTGGGCCGTGGCGCGCATCGCCTTTCCGAGCTTGGTGCTTTTGATCATGATGGAGAGCCCCGCCATGAGGCAAAAGCAGACCACGATCACCAGGACCCGCATGAAGGAAAAGACCACCGGGCCGAGCTGGATGACCCGGAGGCTTTCGGGCACCAGAGCGGCCACGGGGAAGCTCCGCACCTTGGCCCCCTGGAAGGTCAGAACAAAATTCTGGAGGAAGATGGAAACCCCGAGGGCGCTCAACAGCAGGTTGATCCGCGGGGCATGGCGCAGCGGACGGTAGGCGACCCGTTCGATCAGCACCCCGAGGATACCGCTGACGGCCATGGCGAAGACGACCATGAGTGCGATTACCGCAACGGCATTCATGGCCAGCGCATTCTCCCGGTAGAGGAGGTGGAGGACCCACCATCCGGTAAACCCGCCGATCATATAAACCTCGCCGTGGGCGAAGTTGAGCATCGAGAGAATGCCGTAGACCATGCTGTAGCCGATGGCGATCAAGGCATAGACCCCGCCCAGCGTAATTCCGTTCACCAGCTGCTGGGGAAGTTGTTCGAGAAACATGTCCATGAGAAACCTGCCGGCCGGCGCCCGACCAAGCCTATTTTCCGGTCAGGACGGTCTGGAACACGAATTCGCTGCCCTTGACCTGGAAAAAATAGGTGGCCCCGCCTTCGAGGTCGCCCTTGGCGTCAAAGGTGATGGGGATGCCCAGGATGCCGCTGTAGCCTTGGATGTCGTGGAGGTGCTGCACCACCTCGGCCCTGGTGATGTCGCCGTCCGCCGCCGCCGCGTCGATGGCGCTCAGGAGGATGTTCATGGCCTCGTAGGCGGCGGGCCCGAAGCCGGAAAGCGGGCCGTGTTTTGCTTCATAGGCGCTGACATAGCCGCCGGCCGCGTCGATGGCATAGATGTCCGGAGAAAAGTGGTAGAGGTAGGCCCCTTCGGCGGCGCCCTCTGCGGCTTCGATAAAGTCCTTTTTATCCCGCGCCCCTTCGGATCCGAGAAAAATGGCCTTGATGCCCAGCTCTCTTGCCTGGCGGACGCCGATGGCCTGGTCGGGGGCGGCCGTGGCGATGAAAAACAGCACGTCCGGGTTGAAGTTTTTGACCTTGGTCAGGACCGGGTAGAAGTCCTTTGCGCCGGCGACAATGGTATCCTGGAAGATGTCGGTGACACCCAGCGCCTTCAGGCCCTTGATGGTCTGGGTCGCCATGTTGTCGCAATAGGCGACCTTTTCGTTCAGCACGGCGACCCGTTTCGCCTGGAGGGTGTCCTGGATGAAAAGGGCGCAGTTGTAGCCATGGGCGTCATTTCTGGCGTTGACCCGGAAGAAGTGGTTGAAGCCGGACTCCGTCAGCTCGGGCTTGGATGCCGCGGTGGTGATGCAGGCCAGGCCCGCCCTGCCATAGGTCTTTAGGGTGGCCTGGGCAATGTGGCTGACCGGGGGGCCGATGACGCCGTACATGCGTTCATCGGCCACAAATCGCTGGGCCACGTTCAGGCCCTGGGCCGGGTCGAGGGCATCGTCGCCCATGATGTGTTCGATCTGGACCCCCTGGATACCCCCCGTGGCGTTCCATTCGTCGACTGCCAGCTGGGCCGAATGGAAGATCTCCATGCAGGGCGAGGCCGCGTCACCGGTGAAAGATCCCGCATTCCCGACGTGGATGCCTTTTGCGGCGTCTGCCGCCGCAGCAGGGCCACCGGCCACCAGCAATGCGGATATCGATACCGCCAGTAATATCGCTCGTTTCATCTTCCTCTCCTTTTTTTCCGGTTCAATCGAAAACGGCCGAAGCCGATGGACGGCGTCCGTCTTTTTTCCTTCCTGCCCCAGGGGCAGGTGTTCGGGTGCGTTCTGGATCAGAGTGCTTCCCGCCGAAGCTCCGTGAGCAAATCGATTACCTGCGTTCCGGCCTCCTCCAGGTGCCTGTGGATGGCCGCTTCCAGGCCTTTTTCATCTTTTGCCGCAAGCGCGCTGTAGATGCTCCTATGATGGTCGCGCATCTTCCGAATGAGGCCGGGGGGCATACTGAGCGCAATTCGGTACTTGAGGGTGTAGTCGCTCAGGTTCCTGCAGATCCGGCAAAGCGTTTTGCTCCGCGCGGCCCTGTAGATGCGGTCATGAAACTCCTGGTCCAGTGCGGCAATATTTTGCAGCATGCCGGTCCGGATGGCCTGCTCCATCTGGTTGAGGCTCGCCTCGAGGGCCTCGATTTCCC
>CAJXSB010000130.1 GCA_913060435.1 uncultured Desulfococcus sp. | reverse complement strand
CCGCTGCTGCGGTGACCGTCGGCTTTTCGGCCTTCAACAGCAGCGAAGCAGCACTCAAGGAGGCCGGCGTTCGCATCTTCGGCCCCGGTGCGACGGTGGCCCAGGATCTCGAGCCCGAGTACATTGCCGTCTCCGAGGACGGGGCGACCGCATATATCAGTCTTCAGGAGAACAACGCCGTCGCGGTGCTCGACATCGCCGCGGAAACCATCACCGACATCTTCCCCTTTGGCTTCAAGGACCAGAACATGCGGGGAAACGGCCTCGACGCCAGCAACGAGGACGGCATCATCAACATCCGCAACTGGCCGGTCTTCGGGATGTACCAGCCGGATGCAATCGCCCTGATGGAATCCGGCGGCCGACGCTTTCTCCTGACGGCCAACGAGGGGGACAGCCGGGATTACGACACCTTCAGCGAAGAGGAGCGGGTGAAGGACCTGAGCCTCGATGAGACAGCGTTCCCCAACGCCCTCGAGCTCCAGGAAGAGGCGGCCCTGGGCCGCCTCCTGGTGACCACCACCCTGGGCGACGATGACGGCGATGGTGATTTTGACGCCCTCTACGCCTATGGAGCCCGTTCATTTACCATCTGGGAGATCTCGGAAGCGGGCGTCTCGCTGGTCTTCGACAGCGGCGACGCCTTCGAGCGGATCATTGCCGAGAGATTTCCGGACTATTTCAACACCAGCAACGATGAAAACGAATTCGACGCCCGCAGCGACGACAAAGGCCCGGAGCCGGAAGGCATCACCCTGGGGAAAATCGGGGAGCGGACCTTCGCCTTCATCGGGCTGGAGCGGATGGGCGGGGTGATGGTCTACGACGTCACGGATCCCGCTGCCCCGGAATTCATCGACTATGTCAACGAGCGCAACTTCGAAGGCGACCCTGAAGAAGGAACCGCAGGGGACCTGGCGCCGGAAGGACTGCTCTTCATCCCCGGGGATGAAAGCCCGGACGGCAGCCCCATGCTTGCAGTGGCCAACGAGGTCAGCGGCACCACTTCCCTCTACCGGGTCCGGGTGGATGCCGCAGACGGGGAGGTCGTTCTCCAACTCCTCCATGCGTCGGATCTCGAGGGCGGGGTGGAGGCCATCGACCGTGCGGCCAATTTTACCGCCATCGTGGACCGGTTTGACGAGATGTTCGCGAACACGCTGGTCATCTCCGCCGGGGACAACTACATCTCCGGCCCCTTCAACTCGGCGGCCGGCGACGGGAGCATGCGGCCGGTCTTCCGCCAGGTGCTGAACAATCCCAATGCCCGGGAGGGCAGCGGCCGGGCCGACATCGCCATCATGAACATCACGGGCTTTCATGCCTCGGCCTTCGGCAACCATGAATTCGATCTGGGCACCGCCTTCATCTCCGATGTCATCGGAACGGACATCCGGAGCGGCGGCGAGGCCCGCTGGCTCGGCGTTCAGTTTCCGTATCTGAGCGCAAACCTCGACTTTTCCCAGGATGACAACCTCTCGGGCCTGGTGGCGGATGGAGTGCTGGACGCAACCGACTTCCAGTCGCCGCTCAGCCGCCTCGATGCCGCCGGAGCCGCCCCCAAGATTGCCGCCGCCGCGGTAGTGAGCCTGAACGGCGAGCGCTTCGGCGTGGTGGGCGGAACAACGCCCCGGCTGGGGATCATTTCGTCGCCGGGCGCAACAGCGGTCCAGGATCCCGGCGCCGGTACCGAGAACATGGACGACCTTGCCGCGGTGCTTCAACCGGCCATCGACAGTCTCACCAGCATGGGGATCGACAAGATCATCCTGACGACCCACCTGCAGCAGATCGATCTTGAGAAGACGCTGATCACCCGTCTGCGGGGAGTGGATATTGTCATCGCCGGCGGCTCCGACACCCTGCTGGCGGATGACGAAGACGTGGCCCGCGGCCTCCAACCCGGAGACGCCCCCGCCGATGTCTATCCCATCATCACGGCCAATGCCGAAGGCGATCCCGCCCTGGTGGTCAGCACCGACGGCCAGTACAAGTATGTCGGCCGCCTGGTGGTGGCCTTTGACAGCGACGGCCGGCTGGTGGTCGATTCCCTGTCCGAGGATGTCAGCGGGGCCTTTGCCAGCACCGGCGAACAGGTGGCCGCCCTCTGGGGCGAGGCCGAGGCGGCCTTCAACATCGGCACCCGCGGCCATGATGTGATGACCCTGACCGGCGCGGTCTCCGACATTGTGGTCCAGAAGGACGCCGTCGTCTATGGCCGGACGGATGTCTACCTCAACGGGAAGCGGGAGGATGTCCGGACGCAGGAGACCAACCTGGGCAGCCTGACGGCGGACGCCAACCTGGCGGCGGCCCAGGAGATCGACCCGACCGTGATGGTCTCCATCAAAAACGGCGGGGGCATCCGGGAGCCCATCGGTGCAACGGTGGAGGCATCTGAAGGCGAATACGTTCAGGTGCCGCCCGTGGCCAACCCTGCTGCCGGCAAGGCGAGCGGCGACGTGTCGCAGCTCGACATTGAAAATGCCCTCCGGTTCAACAACGAGCTGACCCTCCTGACCCTGACGGCCTCGGGGCTGCTCGAGGTGGTCGAACACGGCGTTTCTGCGACGGAGGAGGGTGCGACGCCGGGGCAGTTCCCCCAGGTGGGCGGGATTGCCTTCAGCTTTGACCCGGGGCTGGAACCCGGCAGCCGCGTTCAATCCCTGGCCATCACGGACGCCGCCGGGAGCGTAGTGGATGTGATTGCCGAGAACGGCGCGGTCGTGGGGGATCCGGATCGGGAGATCCGGGTGGTCACCCTCAATTTCCTGGCCGGGGGAGGCGACGGCTACCCCTTCGACACCCTTGGCGATGACGTGGTGGACACCGAGATCGGCGAGCAGGAGGCGCTGGCGGAATACCTCCAGTCCAATTTTGCTGCCACGCCCCATGCCGTGGCGGACCAGGGGCCGGAGGCCGATGAGCGGATCCAGAACCTGGCATACCGCTCCGACGAAGTGCTGAGCAATGTGGCCGCATTCGCCGTCATCGCCGACCCCCACTACTACGACCCGGATCTGGGCACCACCGGCGCGGCCTTTGAGGCCTATCTGGCGCAGGACCGCAAGATGCTTCTGGAGGGGCCGGCCATCCTGGACGCCGCCGTGGAGGCCATCCAGTCCCATGGGAACATTCGATTCGTCATCGTCCCCGGCGACCTGACCAAGGATGGTGAAAAAACGAGCCACGAGAAATTCGCCGCCCGGATGCAGGCCCTGGAGGACCAAGGGATAGCGGTGTATGTCGTCCCGGGCAACCACGACATCAACAACCCCCATGCATTCGCCTATGGAGGGGATGTGCAGACGCCGACGGAGACCGTCTCGCCCGAGGACTTCGCCCGGATCTACGAGCCTTTTGGCTATGGTGAAGCGCTCTTCCGCGATCCCGGGTCCCTGAGCTACATCGTCGAGCCCTCCCCCGGGCTGTGGCTCTTCGCCCTCGATTCGGCCGACTATGGAGACAACATGGCCGAGGGCCATCCCGAGACCGGCGGCGGCTTTTCGACGGCCACCCTCGAGTGGATCGCAGGAAAGCCCGCGGAAGCCCGCAACAGCGGCAAACGGGTCATGGCCATGATGCATCACGGCATCATTGAGCACTACACCGGGCAGGCAGCCCCCGGCAGCCTTGCAGAAGACTATGTCATCCGCGATTGGGAGAACGTATCGAAAACCCTGGCCCAAGAAGGTCTTGGGCTCGTCTTCACCGGGCATTTTCACGCCCAGGACATCGCGGAGAAGACCTGGAACGAAAACGGCGAGACCCTTCGCCTGACAGATGTGGAAACGGGCTCCCTCGTCACCTGGCCAAGCCCATATCGAGTGGTCACCCTCACGTCGGGCGGCAGTGCTGTCAGTATCGAGAGCAATCGTATAACAGAGATCGAGGGCGAGACCGGCGGCGTGCCGTTTCCGGAGTACGCAGAGGCGTTTTTGACGGAGGGACTGACCGGATTGTACACTGCGCTGCTCGCGGCGGCTCCGGAGGACGGAGGCTTCGGTCTGCCTGCCGAAACGGCGGCGGTGGTGGCGGCCCAGATCGCCGATGCGCTCAAAGCCCACTATGCCGGGGATGAATCCCCCAGCCAGGCGACGCTGGACGCCGTCAACGCATATATCGGGAGTTCGGATCCCGCCACGCAGATGATCGGCATGACGCTGATGGCGATTTGGACAGACCTGCCGCCCGGCGATCTGGCCGGCGAGGTCGCCACGTCGTCGGGCGGCCAGGGCGGTGGTGCGGCACCCGGGAAGACCTACCTTGCCTTTGCACCAGTCGCCCATGCTGCCCTGCCGGACGGTCATATGCCGGAGATCGTGGCCGCGTCCCATGACGGCATGACCCTCTACTACACGGACGCCGACGCAGGTCAGGTGGGTATTGTCGACATCTCCGAACCCGCATCCCCGGTTCAGATCGGCCTCATTGACGTCCTCACCCAAGGCCCGGCCGAGCCCACCGCCATCGCCGTATCACCCGATGGGGCCTATGCCTTCCTCGAAACGCCGTGGCCGTGGTGGACATCAGCGATCCGGACCAGGTGCGCCTTGATCGGGTCTTCTCCACGGCAACCGCACTGCGGGATGCTTCCGCCGACCTGACGGAGGACGGGGAGATATCGCTGTCGGAGACCATGGTCGGCCGGCGCGAGTCGGACGGCATCGCCTTCCTGCCCTCGGGCGACTACCTGGCGACCGCCAATGAAGGGGATACCGGGTTCGACACCTTCGGCATGGGCGAATACTCGGGCGGCCGCGGTTTCACGCTGTTCGATCTCGAGGGCGGCGTGGTGTTCGATGCCATGGCGGAGATGGAGACCCAGGCCGTTGTTCGGGGCCACTACCCCGATGACCGCTCCGGCAACCGGGGCATCGAGGTCGAGAACGTCGCCAGCGCCGCCCTGGGCGGAAATGACTTCCTCTTCGCGGCATCCGAGCGGGGATCCTTTGTCTCCGTCTACCAGGTCGACAACGCGGCGGCACCCTCCTTTCTCCAGTTCCTGCCCACCGGGGCCGGACCGGAGGGATTGCTTCCGGTGGCCGGCCGCGAGGACGGCGCGGTGCTGCTGGGGACCGCCAACGAAGCGGATGGAACGATCAACATATTCCAGGCATTGGAGACGGCGTATATGCCGCCCGCCGATGCACCGGTCCTGATGAGCGCCTCCCAGGAGATTCCATGGGGCGCCATCTCCGGGCTGACCACGGACGGCACTTATCTCTACGCGGTGCCGGACAATGCCTTCACCCGGTCGCGGATCTACCGCGTCCGCATGGACGTTGATGCGGGCGTCGCCCTCATCGACGAAGCGACCTTCCTCCGGGATGAAAACATGGAGATCCTCGAGGTCGACCCCGAGGGGATCGCCTACACCGGCAGCGGGTTCTACGTCGCCTCCGAAGGATCCGATCCTTCGAGCAACATCCTGTACCGGACTGATATGGACGGGGGTGGTGGAGAGCCGCATCCTGTTTCCCGAGGATCTCGTGACGGCCTACGGAGGGGACATGACCTCTCACGGGTATGAAGGCGTCGATGTCAGCAGCGACGGGAGGTTCGTCTACGCCGCCCTGCAGCGAGGCTTCATCAAGGGCGACGATTACGCCCGCATCATGCGCTACGACACCCAGAACGACGAGTGGGTCACGGCGCGCTATCCCATGAAAGAGGTCAACACCGACACGAGCCTCTGGATGGGCATCTCAGAGATTACGCTGCTGGACGAGGACGCCACGATGCTGGTGGTGGAGCGGGACAAGGGTGTCGGCGGCTCGGCCGAGATCAAGCGGATATACCGGGTGGATGTCGCCGGGATGAGTGAAGATGCCGAGCTTGAGAAATTCCTGGTGAAGGATTTGCGGCAGGATGCCGACATGCTGCAGGAAAAGGTGGAGGGGATGACCGTTTTCGGCGGCGATGTCTGGGTGGTCAACGACAACGACGGCGCCGGCTGGACGCGTCTGATCAATGTCGGGACGCCGTAAGGCCTTGCCAAGCATTGCTATGAAAGCCATCGGCGGGCAGTCCGCCGATGGCTTTTGCAATACATCATCATCGCAGGGCTGCTGCTGATCTTCAGCGCGTCGCCGCCGGCGCGGGAGTATGTGATCCGGAAGGTCCGGAGGCATTCGTTCCTCCGGCGGCGGCTGCTGCCCCTGCTGGGGACGAATCGGACAAGAGCCCGACTTTCCAGACGCACGCGGCGATGCCGCTTCAAGACCAGGGCCCGGACGAAGCGTCCGCGGGGGCCGTATCATGCCGCGTGAGAAACG
The DNA here is from genome assembly GCA_913060435.1 of uncultured Desulfococcus sp. GTDB lineage: Bacteria > Desulfobacterota > Desulfobacteria > Desulfobacterales > Desulfococcaceae > Desulfococcus. Next base: position 4,156 of record CAJXSB010000130.1, on the reverse strand, counting down.
GCGGCAGACCCCAAGCACCGCCATCCCTGCGGAACAACCATGCTGCAGGGATGCGATGCCCGGAGAAGCCGCGGCTATTTCTTCTTCTCCTCCTGATTCACCTCTTCGTAAAGCTCCAGGAGCTTCCGGTAAACGCTCTCCAGAATCAGATCCGGTTTTACGGGATGACCCCCGCGCGCAGCAGCCTTGGTGAGTTCAATGGCGTTCTGGAGAATGTCTTTCCTTGATTCGATCTTGGCGGCCTTGGTCATGATGGTTCTCCTTTTGGTCGGTTGATGGGTACAGATATGTCTGCGGCCGCGCCAATGGCGGATGGCCGCCCCTATTGCAGCCGTATGGCATCCACCATCTTGCGCGCTGTTTGCAGCAGCGGCTCAGACAGAGGGATATAGCCTAGTTTTACATTTTCGCTCTGGCCGTCGGTCAGGCAGTAGTGGAGCATCCCTTTTACCGCCTGGAGTTTCTTGGGGTCGTTATACGTTTCATTGAAGAGCAGCCAGGTGAGCGAGACCATGGGATATGCGTTGTCGCCTTCCGGGTCCGGCACATGTATCGCCGATCGCGCAAGGGAGTCGAAGGCAGCGGAGAAGGTTTCGGGCTCCGGAGCAATGAATTTCCCGGCCTTGTTTTCAATCGTCGCCATGGGGATGTCGGTGAAGAAGGCGTAGCAGTATTCCACAAACCCGATGGCACCGGGAATCACCCGGACCATCTGGCTCAATTCGCCGTTCCCGGGCGCCTTTACGATTCGCCCCGACTTCGCAATCGCCTGCGGCCAGACCGGTGTCTTGGTGGCGCCGACGGTTTCCGCAAATTTCTTGCTGACGGCGCTCAAATGCCGGGTCAGCACATAGGCCGTCCCGCTGCCGCCCATCCGCGCCACGACGATGATTTCGCGGTTCGGCAGTTCAACGCCAGGATTGGTTCTGGTAATCTTCGGATCCCGCCAGTGTGTGATCTCACCCAGAAAGATGCCCGTATAGGCTTCGCGGGAGAGCCGCAGATTCTTGATCCTGCCGAGGTTGTATATGAACGTCACCCCCCCGCCGGTCAGCGGTGTCTGCACGACGCCGCCGTCGACCCTGGCGGACTCCTCATCGGTCATGGGGACGTCCGACCCAGCAAAATCGAACCGCTTTTCCACAAAATTGAAAACGCCGGCGGTGCTCCCCAGGGCCTGGTAATTGATGCGCACCTCCGGGTGCAATCGATGGTAATCCTTGAACCATTTGACATACAGTGGTGCTGGGAAGCTGGCGCCCCCGCCGTTCAGGGTGATGCTTTCGGCGCAGCGGACGCTGCCTGCCGCGCCGAGAATGCTCAGCCCCAGCATGAAAAAGAAAAGTCCTTTGAGCCAAAAACGTTTAAAGAGCAGTGTCATTTTTCCTCCTTCGCTCGCGCTGCCGTATCTGGATTTTCGTTCTTGTATCGTCCTGTGACATCATGCGGATGCCGTCATCATGGATGCGTTCCACAGTTTTCTTACCTTGGAAAAGTTACATTTCGATTAGGATGAGCGAATTTTTGGAATGAAAACCAAAATAATTCAGGGGTTGCATTATTTCTACTCACGAAGCGAAAAATTAGGCCGAATCTAATTTCAGTTGAACAATTGGATATTAGTCTCTCCATCAAATGAGGAACGGCAGCGCAGAAATGCCGGCGTTTGGTATGAAACGAATTTGGAGGAGGGAATCATGACCGGCAATCCTGAATACATCGAATTGGACGGAAAAATCGTCAACCTGGAAGCTCTCTTGACGGATTATCAGCGGCTGAAGGAATCAGAGTACCATACAGATCGGCACATGCAGGAGGCGATTCAGAAAATTCAGAATGCGGATGAACTCAAGCCGTACCAGGCCGAACTGATCCGGATGCACGAACATATTGAGCGGGAAAACCGCCGTATGATCATACTTTTCGAGGGGCGAGATGCCGCCGGAAAGGGGGGCACGATACGACGGATTACACGGTACATGAATGAGAAGCACTACCGTGTAGTTGCCTTGGGCAAACCCACGAATGAGCAGCGCTCCCAATGGTACTATCAGAAGTATGTCACACAATTTCCCCGGGGCGGAGAAATCGTTCTCTTCGATCGGAGCTGGTACAATCGGGCCATGGTCGAACGGGTTTTCGGCTTCTGCAGCGAGACGGAATACGAGAATTTCATGAAGGGCGTCATCTGGTTCGAGAAAGATCTTGTGATGCAGGGGACGATACTGATCAAACTCTATTTCAGCGTCGACAAGGAGGAGCAGGCACGGCGTTTTGAAAGCCGGAAAAACGACGCTTTGAGACAGTGGAAATTCAGCGAAATCGATATGCAGGCGCAGGACCGATGGGATGATTTTACCGATGTGAAATATGAGATGCTCAAGCAGACGCATACCATTGACGCGCCTTGGACCATCATCCGTTCACATGACAAACACCTGGCGCGACTGAACGCCATGAAGGTCATTCTGAATGCCATCCCCTACCCGCGATATGATGAACGGATTGACTTAACACCGGATCCCGAGATCAAGGTGTCAGGTGCAATGGAGCTGGAAATGATGGAGGCGGAGCATCTTCAAAAGGGGAGAGCCACGGTGTAGGCCTCCTCAAAAATGCTCTATCAGCTTGATTGCGCCAGAGAGTTCCTAAAAGAAAAGCGTACAACGAAATTCCAGACCATGAAAGGATGGCCGGATGATCAGCAACAAGACCTTCGATGAAATCAGTATTGGCGATACCGCCAGGATGAGCAGGACCCTGACCAAAAGGGATGTGGATATGTTCGCCGTGCTCAGTGGGGACATGAACCCCACACATTTCAGTGATGAATTCTCCATGATGCTGTTGGAGCGCCAAAAGGTCAGCGGGCACAGCATGTGGGGCGGGGCGCTTATTTCGAGCCTGCTCGGCAATGATCTTCCAGGCCCTGGAACGGTGTACCGCTCCCAGCAGCTCCATTTTCACGGTGCCGTGGAGCTTGGGGATACCCTTACCGTAACGATTATGGCCAAAGAGAAGCGATCCGAGGACAAAACGGTCGTGTTTCAGTGCAGAGCACTCAACCAGCGGGATGAAGAGATCATCACAGGAGATGCCATTGTCAAGGCACCGACGAAAAAGCCAACGGGGGATGCCGTTTTGCTGGAAGACCTTCGGTATCATCCTCGGCGCGCTTTTCAGGATCTGATCGAAAAGGTGCGGGAATACGAACCCCTCGTCATGGCGGTGTGCCATCCCTGCAGCCGGACGTCGCTGGAGGGGGCCATGGATGCGGCCGAGGCCAGCATCGCACGACCGATTCTGGTCGGTCCTGCCGAACGCATCCAAAAGGTTGCCGATGAGAATGAAATCGACATCCAGAATTTTGAGATCGCCGACACCAAGCACAGCCATGATTCGGCCGCCAAGGCGGTGGAGCTCTGTCGCAGCGGTGAAGCGGCAGTGCTGATGAAGGGCAGCCTGCATACCGACGAAATCATGCGTGCCGTGCTCAAGCGCGATACCGGCCTTCGCACCGAACTGCGCGTCAGCCATGTGTTCATCATTGACGTCCCCACCTATCCGAAGCCCCTGTTCGTCACTGATGCGGCCATCAACATCTATCCGAACCTGGAGGACAAGGTCCACATCCTGAAGAACGCCATCCGGCTGGCCCAGAGCCTGGAAATAGAAGAGCCGAAGGTGGCCATCCTGTCAGCGGTGGAAACCATCAATCCCAAGATACCCTCCACGCTTGAGGCCGCAGCGCTCTGCAAAATGGCTGAGCGCGGGCAGATCAACGGGGCGGTGATCGACGGCCCCCTCGCCTTCGACAATGCCATCAGCAAGGAGGCTGCCAAGATCAAAGGGATCCAGTCGCGGGTGGCTGGAGAGGCGGATATTTTCCTGGTGCCGGATCTCGAAGCCGGCAATATGCTGGCAAAGCAGCTTCAGTACCTGGTGGATGCCGACGCAGCAGGGATCGTCCTCGGTGCGCGGGTCCCCTTCGTCCTGACGAGCCGGGCGGATTCTCCAAAGGCGCGACTGGCATCCTGTGCGGTGGCCGTTGCCGTGGCAAGCGCCAAGCGCCAGGGTAAAATCGGGGGAGGCGCCGTATGAGCAGGGCCATTTCCGTCGTTAACGGCGGCTCCTCCAGCATTAAATTTTCGCTCTT
>CAJXSB010000129.1 GCA_913060435.1 uncultured Desulfococcus sp. | reverse complement strand
CTGGAACATCTCGTGCATCAGCCCGTCGAGCAGGGCCAGCTTGCCGCGGGCAACATCCGCCTCCCGGCCGGTCTGTTCGAACAGCGGGCAGACCGACTGGCACATGCCGCAGCGCATGCAGACCACCAGCTGCTCCTCCAGCTCCTTCATCATCCGGGTCAGTTCTTTCATGTCGGCCATCACTCGCCTCCTATCACCTTGCCGGGATTCAAGATGTTCTTGGGGTCGAGCGCCCGCTTGACGGCCCGGGAATAGAGGATGGTGGCGAAGCTGGTCTCCTTTTCCAGGAAACAGGACTTGGCGATGCCGGTGCCGTGTTCGCCCGACAGGGTGCCGCCCATGGCCAGGGCCTTGTCGAAGATAGCCGTGATGGCCGCCTCGACCCGCTCCCACTCCTCGGCGTTGCGCTTGTCCGTCAGGATGGTGGGGTGAAGGTTCCCGTCGCCGGCGTGGCCGAAGGTGCCGATCTCGATACTATGCTCCTGCGCGATATCCTGCATGGCCTGCACCATTTCGGGGATCCGGCTTCGGGGCACGGTGGCGTCCTCGAGCACCAGGGTCGGCTTGAGCTTTGCCAGGGCCGACAGGGCGCTGCGTCGTGCGGCCCAGACCTTCTCCCGCTCGGCGTCGTCCTTGGCGACGCGGATGTCGCTGGCGCCCAGGCGGCGGCAGATCTCCTCGACTTTTTCGGCATCCTCCTCGACCATGGCGGGGTGGCCGTCGACCTCGATGAGGAGGAGGGCGGCGGCGTCGGTGGGCAGGCCGGCACGGCTGTAGTCCTCCACGGCGCGGATGGTGAAGTTGTCCATGAACTCGAGGGTGCAGGGGATGATCCGGGCGGCGATGATGGCGGCCACGGCCTCGGACGCCTTGAGCATCTCGTCGAATACCGCCACCATTGCCTTCCGGTGGGCCGGCAGGGGGATCAGCTTGAGGGTGATTTCATCGAAGACCCCCAATGTCCCTTCGGAGCCGACCATCAGGCCGGTGAGGTTGTACCCGGTGGCGCATTTGACCGTCTTGGATCCGGTCTTGACGATCTCGCCTGCGGTGTCAAAGAACTTGATCCCCATGACATAGTCGGAGGTGACGCCGTATTTGAGTCCCCTGAGTCCGCCGGCATTCTCGGCCACGTTGCCCCCCAGCGTCGAGACGGCCTGGCTCCCCGGATCCGGCGGGTAGAAGAGCCCCCTGGCCTCGGCTGCCGCGGCGAACTTGGCGGTGACGACCCCCGGCTGGACCACGGCATACATGTCCGCCTCGTTGATTTCGAGGATGCGGTTGAGCCCGTTGGTGAGGATCACGACGCCCTTGCGGGTCGGGGGGACGGTGCCCCCGCTCAGGTTGGTGCCGGCGCCCCGGACGGTCATCGGCAGTCCGTTGTCGCCGCAGAGCTTGACGACGCGGCCCAGCGCCTCGCTGCTGGTCGGCCGGGCCACCAGGGCGGGCACGACCGGCTGGACCACGGCGGCATCGTAGGAATAGGTCATGAGGTCGGCGTCGTCGGTGAAGACGTTGTCGGCACCCACGGCGTCTTTGAATTCATGGATCAAAGCAGGGGTCAACATGGGATGGATACTCCTTAACGCGTTGAATGGAAGCCCTGACGGGTCTGCAGGGCATACCAATAATGAATGAAAACAAAAGGTATTACCAATATAATATATGCCATTTCAGAGATGAGCAGGTCTGGCAGGAGTTCTGTTATCTTTTATCGCTTGAATAACATTCATAATATTATATTTCAAGTATTTTTTTCTTGACAATAAAAAATGACTCATTTATTAATGGTCATACCTTTGACATTGAAAACCTTTCATGGAACGAGAAAGGGGGGCGATAGCGGTATTACAAATGCCGGACGCGTTGATCGGCGGCCCCGGGACGGCCCACGGGAGGATCGGGCAAGGCGGCGGCATCCAGGCAGGAGCACCAGAGACTTTTTCAAACCCACAAATCACAGGAAGGAAACCCATGATGAAACGAGCGTTAACCCTGATCTTTGCCATTTTTCTTGTAACGAGCTTCAGCATCGGCACCGCGCTGGCCGAAGAGAAGGAGAAACGGGAAAAGTTTGGATTTGACAAGCGGCACGACATCGCCAAGCGGGTCCGTTTCAAACCCTCCACCGAAAGGATCCGCTGGAAAATGGTGATGCCCTGGTCCAAGGGCCTGCTCTTCTATGATATCGCCACCCACTTCGCCGACAGCGTCCGCCTGGCTTCGGCCGGCCGGCTCGATATCAAGCCCTTCTCCGCAGGAGAGCTGGTGCCGGCCATGCAGTCCTTCGATGCCGTCGCACAGGGCTCCGCCCAGGTCGGCCACGACTGGCCCGGCTACTGGAAGGGCAAAAACGAGGCATTCGTCGCCTTTGCCTCCGTTCCCTTCGGTCTTGATGCAGAGGGCTACAACATCTGGCTGTATGAAAAGGGCGGCCTGGAGATGATGCAGGAAATCTATGGCCAGTTCGGCCTCTTTGCGCTGCCCGGCGGCCAGTGCGGTCAGGAGATGGGGCTCTTTTCCAACAAGAAGGCCACCAAGATGGAGGATTTCAAGGGTATGCGGGTCCGGACCCCTGGATGGTACATGGACATCCTGAGCAACCTGGGCGCCTCCGTCAGCCCCCTGCCGGGCGGCGAGGTCTACCTGGCCCTCGAGCGCGGCGTCATCGATGCAGCGGAGTTCTCCTCTCCGGCCATCAACTATCCCATGGGGTTTGACGAGATCACCAAGTACGCCATTCAGCCGGGCGTCCATCAGCCGGGCATCCAGTGTGCGCTCTTCTTCAACAAGAAGGCCTATGATGAGCTCCCGGAGGACCTCAAGTGGATCATCGACATCTGCGCCCGGGAAACCCAGCTCTGGAGCTACAACTGGATCAACGGCCTCAACGCCGAGGCGATCCGGAAATTCAAGGAGCGGATCGAGATCGTGAAACTCGACCAGGAGACCCTGATCGGCTTCCGCAAAACCACCAAGGAATACCTCGACGGCCTGAAGACCAAATATCCGGATGTCAAGAAGGTCCTCGACTCCCAGGAGGAATTCATCGAGTCCTTCAGCGACTGGCGGGATGCCAGAAGCGGCGCGACCCCCTGGCCCTATGAAACCTACATGTCGGGCAGGGTTACGGAATAATTCACCACCCCGGGGGGTCGGCCGATCCCCCGGGAAGCGGCGCTTCATCGGCGCAGCACCGTTCTCCGCGGCCTTGGGAAGAGTGGCGTCCGGAGGCGGCCATCGGACGGAAGCGGCGCCGCCCTGGACGTTCAGGGCGGCGCCGATGTGCCGCAAGCGTAGAACCCAATCGGAAGGAAACTCATCGACATGATAACCAAGATCATCAACGGCATCAACATCTTCAATACCCGGCAGGGAGAGGTCACCTCCCTTTTGGTGATCCCGCTCCTGGGGGTGGTCATCTACGAAGTCTTCATGCGGTATGTCTTTAATGCGCCGACGGTCTGGGGCTTCGAGGTGACGGCGTTTCTGTACGGCATGCACTACATGTTCGGGATGTCATACACCGACGTCATGGACGGGCACGTCAAGGTGGACATTTTTTCCGCCCGGCTGTCGCCCAGGGGCCAGGCCATCCTCGGCATCATCACGACCTGCATCTTCTTTCTTCCCGTGATCGCGTGCATGACCTTTTTTTCCTTCAAGTTCGCCATGACCTCCATCGACGGCTGGGAGCGGAACTCGACCAGCTGGGCTCCTTTGATCTGGCCGTATAAGCTCGTCATGGCCTTCACTTTTCTTTTTCTGCTGCTTCAGGGGATATCCAATCTTCTCAAATTTTTCAGTATTCTTTCGGGCAAGAAATCATAGAATGGAGAGAAAACATGTACTTCAGTCCTGAATTTCTCACCGTGGCCATGTTCGCCACCCTGATCATCGCAATTACCCTCGGGCATCCCCTGGCCTACACCCTTGCCGCCGTGGCGACGCTGTTCGGACTCCTGGACAACGGCTTCAATGTTCCCGGGCTTTTCGACATGTTTGCCAACAACTGCTGGGGGCTCATGAACAATTATGTCCTGGTGGCCATCCCCCTCTTCATTCTGATGGCGCAGCTCCTGGATCGGTCCAAGGTCTCCGATGCCCTCTTCGAGGCACTTTACATCGTTCTCGGAAGCGTCAAGGGCGGGCTCGGCCTGGCGGTTGTCGTGGTCTGCACGGTGTTTGCGGCCACGACCGGCATCATCGGCGCTTCGGTGGTGGCCATGGGCCTCCTGGCGACCCCGGCGCTGCTGTCCAAAGGGTACCAGAAGGAGAAGACCAGCGGCATCATCTGCGCGGCAGGCACCCTGGGAATCCTGATCCCGCCGAGCATCATGATGGTCGTCTACGGCGGTTTGACGGGTCTGAAAGAGACCTCGGTCGGCAACCTTTTCGCGGGCGCCATTTTTCCGGGCATCATCCTCTCCGGGCTCTATTTCCTCTACATTTTCGTCCGGTGCAATCTCAACCCAGCGCTGGGGCCGCCCATCAGCAAGGAAGAGGTCAGCAAATATTCCCCCGCCCAGAAATGGGGCATGACCCTCAAGTCCCTGGTGCCTCCCCTGGCACTGATTCTGGCCGTCATGGGTACGATCCTGGCCGGCGTGGCAACGCCGACGGAGGCTGCGGGTCTGGGCGCCTCGGGCGCGCTGGTTCTCGCCTTTTTCAACAGGAAGCTCAACTGGGAGGTGCTGAAGCAGGCCTCGTTTTCCACGCTGAAAACCACCTCCATGGTCATGATGCTCTTCATCGGCGGAAAATTTTTCAGCACCGTATTTCTGAGCATGGGCGGCGGAGACGTGGTGGCCGATCTGCTGATCGGCAGCGGCATGAACCGCTGGCTCGTTCTCTTCATCATGATGTTCATCGTCTTCATGATGGGCATGTTCATCGACTGGGCGGCCATCCTGCTGGTCACCGTTCCCATCTTCATGCCCATCGCCATGGAGCTCGACTTCAACCCCCTCTGGTTCTCGCTGCTCATGTGCGTCAATCTGCAGACCTCGTTCCTGACGCCGCCGTTCGGTTACGCGCTCTTCTATTTCAAGGGCGTTGCACCGCCGCAGTACACCATGATGCACATCTACAGGGGCATCATGCCGTTCGTGCTGCTGCAGCTCGTCGGGCTGGCGGTCATCTGCCTGTTCCCGGCCGTGGTGACATGGCTGCCGGCCATCTTTTTCGGCGGATGATCCCGTATTTTTGGGAAGCGGACCGGAAATCGGTCGGAGCAGGACGGGATCGCCTGCCCCGGCCCCATTACCAGCAACATTCGTGAGGAGTCATGCGTCAATATCCCCCAAAACCGGAAAAGGCATACTTCTTCGGAACCTGCCTTGTCGACATGGCCTACCCGAAGGCGGGTATGGCCGCCATTCGTCTCATGCAGCGGGAGGGCGTGAGGGTCATTTTCCCGCCTGAGCAGTCCTGCTGCGGCCAGCCCGCATACAACTCGGGGTTTCCCGCCGAGGCGCGGCAGGTGGCCGAGAAGCAGATGGAGATTTTCGACAAACCCTATCCCATCGTGGTGCCATCGGGATCCTGCGCCGGCATGATGCGGCACCACTACCCGAAAATCTTCGGGAACAGCCCGCTGCGGGCCAGGGCCGAAGCCTTTTCCGAACGGGTATTTGAATGGAGCGAGTTCCTGGTCCATGTACTCGATATTCAACTCGAGGACAGAGGCGCGCCGATGACCGTGACCTGGCACTCTTCCTGCCACGCGGCCCGGGAGATGGGCGTCATCGGGGACAGCAAGGCCCTCATCCGAAAGCTGAAAAACGTCACCCTGGTCGAGCTCGAAAACGAACACCAGTGCTGCGGCTTCGGCGGCACCTTTTCGGTCAAGCAGCCGGAGATATCCGAAGCCATGGTCGAAGACAAGATCGAAGACATTCAACAGACCGGCGCCGCCGCCCTTCTGGGCGGCGACTGCGGCTGCCTGATGAACATCACCGGCGCCATGGCGCACCGGAGGATACCGATCACCGGGCACCATCTTGCCGAGTTCATATGGGAGCGCATCCATGGAGACTAAGGATACCAAACGCGTTGAAAAACCGTTTGATTTCAAGGCCAACGTCATCAAGGCCCTGGGCAACCGCCAGTTGCGGTCCAACCTCAAATTCGCCATGGGGAGCATGACCGCCAAGCGGAAGGCCCTTTTCAGCGACACGGCGGCCTTCGAGGCGCTCCGCGCCCGGGGCAACGCCATCCGCCGGCGGGCGCTCCTGCAGCTGCCCGAGCTCCTCGAGCAGCTCGAACGGAAGTGCACCGAGAACGGCATCACGGTCCACTGGGCCGAAACCACCGACGCGGCCAACGAGATCGTCCTCGGGATCCTCCGGGACCACGGCGCCACCCGGGTGGTCAAGGGCAAGTCGATGGTCTCCGAGGAGATGCACCTCAACCGCTTCCTGGGAGATCACGGCATCGAATCCCTCGAAACGGACCTGGGCGAGTTCATCATCCAGCTCGACGGGGAGACGCCGTCGCACATCATCGTCCCGGCCATCCACAAGAACAAGCAGGAGATTGCCCGGACCTTCCATGAAAAGCTTCCCGACACCCCCTACACAGAGGTCGTCGAGGAGCTCAACGCCATCGCCCGAAAGACCCTTCGGAAGAAATTCTACGAGGGGGAGGTCGGCCTGAGCGGGGTCAACATGGCTGTTGCAGAGACCGGGACCCTCTGCCTCGTGGAGAATGAAGGCAACGGCCGGATGTGCACCACCGTGCCCCCGGTCCACATCGCCGTCATGGGCATCGAAAAGGTCGTGGAAAAGCTCTCGGACGTGCCTCCGCTGCTGCGGCTCCTCACGGGATCGGCCACCGGGCAGCTCGTCACGACCTACGTCAATATGATTACATCGCCGCGAAAGCCCGGCGAAAAGGACGGGCCCCGGGAGGTTCACCTGATCCTGCTCGACAACGGCCGCTCGACGATCCTTCCGGACGAGAAGCTGCGCCAGACCCTGCAGTGCATTCGCTGCGGCACCTGCCTCAACCACTGCCCGGTATACACCCGGATCGGCGGGCATGCTTACGGCTTCGTCTATCCAGGTCCCATCGGCAAGATCCTGACACCGCAGATGGAGGGGCTGGATCGGACCAGCGCCATTCCCACGGCCTCGACCCTCTGCAATGCCTGCGAGGAGGTCTGCCCGGTCCAGATTCCCATCCCGGACCTGATCCGGCGTCTCCGGAACGAAAGCTACGACCCGGATGGTTCGGTCTGCGGGCACGGGGTCAAACGGAACCTTGCGGAGACCGCCGTCTGGAAGGCCTGGGCCCTGGTCAACCGCCACCGGGCCTTGAATGCCGTCGGCACCCGGATGGCCGGGATCTTCGGGCCGATGCTGCCCCGGATCGGCCCCCTCGCCGAGTGGACCCGGAGCCGGAACCGGCCGGAATTCGCCAGAAAAAGCCTTCACGACATGGCAAGAGAGGAGGGGATCAGCGATGAATGATACGGCGCGCGAACGGATATTGGGAAGACTCAGAAAAGCGGTGGGCCAGGAGCGGACGCTTCCGGCCGTCCCCCCGCCGCCGGAGACGCCGCCCCTCAGTCGGGACGATAAGATTGAACGGCTCAACACGCTGATGACCGCCATGCGCAGCGAGGTCCACCTGGTCCCCAGGGATGCCTGGGTGGAGAAGCTCAAGGCGATCCTGCAGGAGAAGGGGCTGACCCAGATGATCTACGCCCCCGGAACGCCAATAGGGGACGCCGTAGCGGCGGCGTGGTCCGAAGGGGAAGGCGGGCTTCCGGCCCTCCGGCCATATGAGCAGGCGGTGGAGTCCTTCAAAGAGGAGCTTTTTGCCATTGATGCAGGCATCACCGGCACCGCCGGCGCCGTCGCCGAGACCGGGGCCCTGATCCTCTGGCCCGACGAAACGGAGCCGCGGCTGATCTCCCTGGTGCCGGCGGTCCACATCGCGGTCCTCGACGCGGACCGGATCTACGATACGCTGGACGAGGCGGTTGAGAAAGGCGGCTGGGCCGAGGGGATGCCCACCAACGCCCTGCTCGTTTCCGGCCCGTCCAAGACGGCCGACATTGAACTGGTCCTGGCCTTCGGGGTCCACGGACCCAAGGCCCTGGTCGTCCTGGTGCTGACCTGAAGCGGCCGCGTTGTCAGCAGGAAACGGTGCTGCGTAGCAGCGCTTTTTAACAATATTATCCAACATCGGAGGAAGAGTATGCTGCCCCGGATCCAGAAAATTCTTTACGCCACGGACCTGTCCGAAAATGCCCGATACGCCTTCGGGTACGCGGCGGCCCTGGCCAACGGCCTTAATGCCGACATCACGGTCATCTATGTGATCGATGAGCTTTCCGGCACGGGAAAGAGCCTTCTGCTCGACTATCTTGGCGAGGATAAGTGGAAAGAGCTCCATGAACACAAGAGAAGCGAATACCAGAAGACGATCCAGCAGCGTCTTCGGGAATTCTGCGAAGAGGTCCAGGGCGGGCTGGATGACTGCCGGGTCGCCTTCAGCCGGAGCGTCATCCGGGAGGGGAACCCGGCGGAGGAAATCCTCCAGGAGATCGCCGACGGGGAATACGACATGGTCGTCATGGGCACCCACGGCCGCGGAATGGTATCCAACGCCTTCATGGGCAACACCGCACGGAGGGTCGTCCGTCGATCCACGGCGCCGGTGACGGTGGTCCGGTTGCCGGAATAGCGACATGCCGCACCTCTTGACCTTCCTGCAAGGAATCAGTGTGTCTGCCTGTGCGACCATGAAAGCCATAACATATTGGAAAATTAAGTAAATATGCTTGCAGAGTTTTTGACAATGCTCATCTAATGAAAGGCTTTTGTGATGGCTGCAAAAACGGTAAAACTTGCGTGCGGAAAAGAGACCGTTGATGTCAGATTACCCGAAACGGTGAAGGTATTGGAGATGGCGCCCGCAGCGCCCCTTTCTGATCCGAAGGGTGCTGTGCGCCAAGCCCTGACCGATCCCATTGAGAGCCCGCCATTAAATGAAATTGCCAGGGGTAAAAAAAACGCCTGTGTTGTGATTTCCGATATTACGCGTCCGGTACCGAATAAGATAATCCTTCCCCCGATGCTCAGCACTCTTGAAGACAGTGGCATCAAAAGAGAAGATATTACGATACTGATTGCCACCGGTATGCACCGCCCCAATCAAGGTGAGGAGCTGGCATCCATGGTGGGCCGTGACATCATGGACAACTACATGATCGTCAACCATTACTGCAGAAAGGCTGAAACGTACCGCAAGATTGACGAGATCGATGGCGCGCCCATCGAACTCAACAAGCTCTATCTGAATGCGGATCTGAAAATACTGACCGGTCTGATCGAGCCCCATTTCTACGCCGGTTATTCGGGGGGGCGGAAGGCACTGCTGCCGGGGATCTCAAGTTATGAGACCATGAAATTCATGCACTCTTTCGATATCATCGACCATCCTCAGGTGAGAAACTGCCTTTTGGAAGGCAACCCCTTTCACGAGTACGGCATCCGGGTGACGGAGCTGGCGGGTGCACATTTTATTCTCAACGTGGTGATCAACAAACAGCGGGAGATTACCGGTGTTTTTGCTGGCCACTACAATGATGCGCATCTGGCCGGTTGTGAAATGGTTTACCGCCATTGCACGGATCAGGTGGATGAGCGGGTGGATATGGTCATCACCTCCGGTGGGGGATATCCCCTGGATTCGACCTTTTATCAAATCAGCAAGGCGATGATCGCGGCCCGGGATATTCTCAAAAAGGGGGGAACGATCGTGGTGGCGTGCGAGTGCCGCGAGGGTTTGGGAAGTCCGGAGTTCTGCGGTATTTTGACTTCGGTCTGCAGCCCTCAAGATTTTTTTGACGGCTACTGTGACCCCAAGGATTTCGTCATGGATCAGTGGTGCGCCCAGAGCATTTATCAGGCCCTGAACCATGCCGGGAAGGTTTATGTCTATTCACCGGGCCTTTCCGAGGCCGATTTGGAGAAGACCGGAGCCATCAAGATCGAGAATGTTCAAGAGACGGTCGACCAGCTGCTGGAAAGCCACGCCAGTGTGGTGGCCATCCCTGACGGCCCCTACGTCGTGGGCATCTGCCAAAGATCATGAAGCCGGCGCCACCATCGGAGATCACCCCGATCATGGGGAACATCGGGCATTTTGCCTGGAGCCGATCTCAGATCGCCAAATGGGACCTTCGCATTCCTGCCGAGTGGCTGGTATATTCCGGATGTAAAGATTGACCCGCCTTTGGCGGGGGGAGTTTTTTTGGGGGGATGATCCATTCATCCCCTTTCTATTCGAACGTGAACCTTTCCTCCCCCCGACAAAAAGTCGGCTCAGAGGGTATGACGACGATCGAGCCCCGTCAATAGGTCAGCACCATGCCGCCGTCGAAGAGGAGGTCGCCGCCGACCAGATACTTCGCGAAACGGGAGAAGC
>CAJXSB010000128.1 GCA_913060435.1 uncultured Desulfococcus sp. | reverse complement strand
GGCACGGAATAGACCTTCTCGTCGAGGACGATGGCCAGCCGCTTCTTGACGTTTTCGGCGGTGATCTTTTCAAAGATGCGGGCGCCCTTCCGGTCGAAATTGATGGAGACGTAGGGCTCGTTGTACTGAGAATCGATCTGGACCCGGGCGTCCGTCAGGTATGCACCGGAGAGAAGGGCGCCCTTCTTGACGAGAAACGGGGTCTTGACCTCTCGGCGGGTGTTGGGGTCCTCCCGGACCTGCCAGAGGAGCTCGGTCCCCGGCGGTGGTGTCTTGTCGACATAGTCCTGCGGCGGATTGACCTCGTCGAGCAGCTTGAATTCGAGCTGGGCGGTGCGCCCGATCAGCTCTTTGGCGCGCTGGGTGTCCTTGATGCCGGGAAGCTGGATGAGGATCCGGTTTTCGCCCTGATTCCGGATGTCCGGCTCGTTGACACCGAACTGATCGATCCGGTTCCGGATGGTTTCCAGGGCCTGTGCGACGGCGAGGGTCTTGATGCGTTCCGCCTCCTTTTCCGGCAGATCCATCTTCAAGGTGACAACGTCGCCGTCCTGGGACCTGGCGGCCATTCGCAGGTCCGGAAATTCCCGGTCCAGCACCGTGTTGACCTTGTCGTCGTCCGCCGACGCAAAGGCGAGCGCGATGGCTTCGCCGTCGACCCGCTCGAGCTGGGAATACCGGATGCGTTCGCTTTTCAGGGCGTCCCGGATCTCCTGGGTCAGCCGTTCCACAGTGCCCTCGACCGCTTTTTCCGTATCGACTTCCATGACCAGGTGCATGCCGCCCTGCAGGTCCAGCCCAAGGTTGATCTGTTTGTGCGGCCACATCCCCGGCACGATCGTCGGGAGCAGATAAATGATCGCGGCGATGATGACGATGCCGACGATGATCAATCTCCATGAGAAGTTCTTCAATGATCCGTTCCTTTCCGAATGATATACGGTCCACGGTCCTGGCAGACGGGACGTTGGACGATCCACTGGTACGCAGTGAAAAACCCCGATAAACGAGGCGAACTGCCTTGTTCAACTCGCGCAGACGGGGTTTCCGGGAGCACGGCGGGAGACCGCCCGGCACTTCAGCGCTGAACGTGCGAACGCCTGCAGGAAGCATTCACCGGGAAATGATCGTTCCGATCCGGTGACCGCAACACTGCAGCCGCACCGCAAACGCACAGGTCCGAGGCGGGGGAAACCCCCGCGGCCCTCGTTGGGATATGGTGATTATTTGGATTTCAGATCGTCGGAATTCTTGTCGTTTTTGGCCGGCTGTTTCGCCGGTGCATCCTGAAGCAGGGCGCCGATGTGGCCGCGGTTGACCTTTACCCTGACTTTGTCGGCAACCTCGATCGACAGGGTGTCCGCATCCAGACCGACGATGCGGCCGTAGAGACCGCCGTTGGTCATGATGCGATCGCCCTTTTTCAGGCTGTTGATCATCTCACGGTGCTGTTTGGCCTTTTTCTGCTGGGGGCGGATCAGCAGGAAATAGAAGATGACGAACATCAGGATCAGGGGGACGAACGAGGCGAACCCTCCTGCCCCGCCACCGCCGCCGCCGGCGGGCGGTGCCATTGCATACGCGATATCGATCACAACTAAACCTCCTTATATATGTAGTTTAATTCCAAATGTCCGGATCTGGTGCACAAAACGGCGCACATATACTGTAAATATCCGCGTTCGTCAAATAAATTTCATATTGCCGCCGCGTGGGCGACCCTGTGAATCCTCAACCGGCGGGCAGCCACAGGGTTTCTCCGTCGAACTGGATATGCTTGATGTCCTCCTGGTCGATCTCCCGGATCAGCTCGATGGCCCGGGCCATGTTGAACACGATGATCTTGCTCAGGGGATGGATGATGTCGATGTTATCTTCCAGCTGCTGCTCCTGCAGGTTGTAGATGTAGACCATGCCCTCGGCGAATTTGAGGATCTTTCCGACACCGGAGCTGACGCCCCGAGCATCGGGTTCATCGGCGACCGGGGAGAGGGTGATCCCCCGATACTTGAAATTTTCTTTCAGGAACTGGAAATGAATGTTCCAGATGTTGTCGCCGGGGCGAACAATGTAAACGCCGTAGGCGTCGGTCTTCATGTCCGGGAGGAGGCGATCGGTCAACGTGTCTTCCAAGGTATCCGCTGCAGCGTTCAGATCCGTCAACGCGGACGCAATCTCCGATGCCGCTTCGGCGTCGGTACGTTCCGTCAGCGCACGGGTCTTATCGATCCGGTCCAGTACGGATTCATACGGCTCCAGGTCGGCCATCTGCCCGGACAATGCGGCGCGCTCCCGCACCAGGTCGGTGCCGGCGCTGGCATCCAGCGACGGCGACGCGAGAGCCGCATCGATCTCGGCCATGCGGGCGCGGGCGTCGGCCAATGTCTCCAGGAGTTTCGTCCGGTTCGCCGCCGGATCCCCCTGAAGGCCCAGCTGGGCGGAGAGGGACTGCTCCAGCGCGATTTTTTCCGCCTCGAGCCGGTCGAGATGCTCCGCCAGCGCTTCCCGGGGAGGCTGGCTCTCCTGGCTCTCAAGGATGAGCTCCCATTCGCGAATGTCCGAAAGTGCTTTGCGGTAGGCACCGTACATATCCATCACGCTGCGGAGGCTTGCGTATTCCTGGAGCTTCTCCTGGGTGCCGGGGGCGCCGGCCGGGGCGCTTTCGATCTCCCGCTCCAGGGCCTTGAAGCGCTTTTCCTTTTCTTTCAGCTGGGTATAAAGGCGGTCGATCCGCTCGCCCTCGCTGACCGTCGACAGGGTGGGCCCCAGATCCGTTTCCACCAGATCGCCGCTTTTCAGCCGGATTCTCTCGAGAATCTCCTCCATGGGCACGGATATCCCGCCGACCTGGATGGTTTCATCCGATTCGACAACCATGTCGACGCTGTCTTTCAGGCCATATCTCGCTTTCCTCCGCGCCATCAGCTCCCTCAATTCTTCATCGTCACTGTCGAATTGGATTACGCCGCCGGGCGCTTCCGGGGGGGCGGCCTGGGGTGACGGCGTCTGTGGGACGGCGTCGGCGGCGGGTTCATCTGCCGCCGCGGTCGGCTCCGGCGCGGGAGGCGGGGGGGCGACCGCCGTCGGGGGTGCCGTCAATGGCGTTTCGGGCTTTTTCACCGACCAGTAATACCATGCGCCGGCCAGAATCAAGACCAGCAGAATGGCGAGTATGACAATGGTCCTGAACGTCCGATCTCTGTTTGTTTGCTGCTTCACCATGAGCCCCCCTCTGTAGCGGTCGGTGTTCTCTTGCCGTATGACTGGACCCAGACAAGCCGACGATGCGGCTGGGTCAACGGCACGTCACTCTGAAGTGATCCTGCTCTCCCTTGGAAGCATGGTCGCATCCCCTTCGATGAGGATGCTGATATCCCGCCGCACCTCGAGGTCGAGGATCTCCTTCCTTTTTTTATTGAGCAGGTAATCGGCGACGTCAAGGGGCACCACGCCCCGGACGCGGCGGATCCCCTGCTTCAGTGTTTCGAGCTGCAGGCGCCTTAAGATATTGAGGCCTAGCATTTCGGTGGACGGCAGCTGGCCCTTCCCGCCGCAGTACTTGCAGGGCTGGAAATTGCCGAACTCTATCGAAGGGCGGATGCGCTGCCGGGACATCTCCAGAAGTCCGAATCGGGAGATCCGGCCGACCTTGATGCGCGCTTTGTCGGCCTTGACGAACCCTTTCAGCGCCCGCTCTACTTCCAGTTTGTGCTTGGACTCCCGCATATCGATAAAGTCGATCACGATCAACCCCCCGAGATCCCTGAGACGGAGCTGGCGGGCGATCTCTTCCGCGGCTTCGATATTGGTGGAATAGGCTGTCTGCTCGATGGAGCGCTTCTGGGTGCTTTTTCCGGAGTTGACGTCGATCGCCACCAGCGCCTCGGTCTGGTCGATGACGATGGAGCCGCCCGACTTGAGGTCGACCCGGTTTTCATAGATGGATGCGATCTGGTTTTCCAGTTCGTATTTGGTGAAGATCGGCTTGTCCCCGCGGTAGAGCTTGACAATGCGCGTATGCTTCGGAGAGATGATCTGGATGAAGTCCTTGATCTCATTGTGGACGGATTCCTTGTCCACGAGGATCTCCTTGACATCGTTGGTGAAGGAGTCCCGGATCGACCGGAGCACGAGGTGGCGCTCCTTGTAGAGGAGGGCGGGGGCGGTTTCGCCGATGCTTTTCTTGTTGATGTTCTTCCATAAGGTCAGGAGATACCGGAGATCCTTGGCGAGGCGCGTTTTGGTGCAGCTGGCGCCGGCCGTCCGGACGATGAGGCCGAAGCCCTCGGGAATCTTGAGCTTTGCCAGGAGTTCCTTGAGGCGGTTGCGCTCCTCTTCATCCTCGATTTTCCGGGAGATGCCCTTGTTTTTGCTGCCGGGCATGAGAACGATGTAGCGTCCGGGCAGTGAAATGTAGGTGGTCAGCATTGCCCCCTTGTGGAGGATCGGGTCTTTGGTGACCTGTACAAGGAGCTCCTGGCCGCGGCGGACGATGTGGCTGATGGAGTCGTCGCCGGTGCGGTTGTCCTGGTAGTAGTCGCTGTGGATCTCGTGCTTTTGCAGGAAGCCGTGTCGCTCGGCCCCGTAATCGACGAAGACGGACTGGAGGCCCGGCTCGATTCGGGTGATGATCCCTTTGTAGATATTGCCGTGGGTGATCTCTTTGCCTGCGCTCTCGATGTTGAATTCTTCTAGTTTGCTGTCGGTAACCTTCGCGATGCGACATTCGTCGTGGTCGACGGCATTGATGAGGATTTTGCTGGTCATATAGTGTGTCGTTGGTCCCTTCTGGCGATGGGTTTAGACTTCCAGATAATGGCTCCGGCCGCTCCCAAGTCCCGCGGCGTGAGTGGTCTGGGCGCCGCCGGCCGGCAGCTTCGCAGAAATCATTACCTGGGAGTCTACTGTTGAAGCTGTTTTTGTCGCCGATAATTCCATGATTGAATAGGCAATTCGCTCGTACAAGTCAAACAAATTCTTTATTGACCCCGGCAGGGAAGGGTGCCAAAGATAGGGCCTCTGGCGGGCGGAGAGGCTGCTTTGGACCGGCGCGAAACAGACCATCTTGATATGAAAATTATTATAACCAGTAAATTAACCCTGTCGGGGGTCCCGGCGGACCTCGAGGGCGACATCAAAAGGCGGCTCCGGTTTCTCAATCCCAAATGGTCGGACAACGAGCGGATGGGGCGCTGGAACGGCGACACGCCCAAACATGTGACCGCCTTTGAGAAAACCCGCCGGGGCGACCTGATCGTACCGAGGGGTTTTGTCCGGCAGCTGCTCCTGATGTGTCGGCGGCAGGCGCTTTCCTATGATCTCGTGGATCGTCGGCGCACCCTCGCCGGGGCGGCGTTTGCGTTTAACGGGACCCTGAAGCCGTTCCAGGCGCTGGCGGCGGAGCGGATGCTGAAAAAGGAGTTCGGGGTCCTCTCCGCGCCAACGGGCAGCGGCAAGACCGTCATCGCCCTCCACATGATCGCCCGGCGGCAGCAGCCCTCCCTGGTGGTGGTCCACAGCCGTGAACTGGCTTTTCAGTGGATCGAACGCATCCGGCATTTCCTGCGGCTTTCCGAGGATGATATCGGCCTCGTCGGTGCCGGAAAGAAACAGGTGGGGCGCCCCATCACCGTGGCCCTCATCCAGTCCCTCTACAAATGTGCGGCAGAGGTGTCGCCCCACGTCGGGTACCTGGTCGTCGACGAATGCCATCGTACGCCAAGCCGCACCTTTACCGAGGCGGTTTGCCGTTTTGATGCCCGGTATATGATGGGGCTCACGGCAACCCCCTGGCGGCGGGATCGGCTCTCCAAGCTGATCTTCTGGTATCTTGGGGACGTCCACCATGCCGTGGACAAGGCGGATCTGGTGGCCGGCGGACATATCCTGGGGGCCGAAGTGGTGATCCGGGAGACCGCATTTTCCCCCTATCATGACCCGGTCCGGGAATACCCGAAGATGCTTTCCGAGCTTACGGCCGACGATGATCGCAACCGTCTCATCGCGGCCGATGTGGCGGCGGAGGCCCGAAGGGGTGCGGGGGTGTGCCTGGTCCTCTCCGATCGGAAAAAGCACTGCGAAACCCTCCAGTCCCTGCTGCGGTATCGTTTCAAAACCGATGCCGCTCTGCTCACGGGCGATCTGTCCATCGCCCGGCGGCGGGAGACCCTCGAGGCGATCAGCGCCGGCGGCGTTCGGGTGCTGGTGGCCACTGGGCAGCTGATCGGCGAGGGGTTCGACTGCCGGGACCTCACGACCCTTTTCATTGCGACCCCCGTCCGATTCAGCGGGCGCCTGGTGCAGTACCTGGGGCGGGTGCTCCGACCGGCGCCCGGCAAGAAACGGGCAAAGGTCTACGACTATGTCGATGTGGCGGTCGGGCCCCTGGCGGCGGCAGCCCGGGCACGGCAGCGGGTCTATGCAGGGGAAGGCGATGCCGGCGGGCGCCATGACGGCGGATCGCCGTCCGCCACGTAGCGGTCGAGGCACTCATGGGGGAGGAAACGGGATTTATAGCGCATGGACGGGTTTTCGCGGATGCAGTAGCCCAGGTAGAGGTGGGGCTTTCCCAGAGATCCGGCCAGGCGGATCTCCTGGAGGATCGAAAAGGTTCCCGGCCCGTTCCGCCGCCATGCGGGATCATGGTAGAAATAGACGCTTGATATGCCCGCGGGAAGGATGTCGATCAGGCCGACTCCCACCATGCGGCCGTCCGCGTGGTACTGCATCTCATGGCCGAAGGTCCCGGCGCCCATGACGAAGGATTCAATGTACGCTTCGGGTGCAATCGGGCGGTATGGCCACCCCCTCCTGCGGTTCATGTCCTGGTGATAGGCATTGTAGAGCTGAATGTGCCGGGTGCTGGCTTCCGGACGAACCAGCCTGACCGTGATCTCTGGGTTGCGTTTGAGACACCTGCGCTGGCTCTTGGACGGCCGGAAGCGGCCGACGACGACCCGCAGACTTCGGCATTCGCTGCACAGGAGGCACATCGGCCGGAAGAAGCAGATGCCGAAGCGCCGCCAGCCCCGCGAAATGAGCCTCTGGCATGTTTCGGCCCCGGCCCCTGCAATGAGCCGGTACTCCAGTGATGCGGTCTTATCGGGCAGATAAGAGCATACCCGGGGATCCTCGGTCAATCGGAGCAGCTCAACCTCTTTTTCGAGATGGAAGGGAAGGCGGTCTTTCATGAGCGGAGCTGACGGCCACGGATCGTCTCAGGATTTTGCTCTGGACATGAATTTTCCGTTCTCGGTGTTGACCCGGATGATCTCCCCCGGGGTGAGGTATTCCGGTACGAGGACCGTGATGCCGTTGCTGAGTGTCGCGGGCTTGTTGCGGTTGGTGGCGGAAGCGCCCTTCAGCGCCGGCGCCGTCTCCACGATCTCGAGGTCGACGGCCGCAGGCAGCTCGATGGTGATGATGGTCCCATCCAGCAGGAGCGCGGTGATCTCCTCCATACCTTCCACAAGCCACGCTGTCTTGTCCTCGAGATTCGCTTCTCCCAGGGTGTACTGCTCGTAGTTCTCGCTGTCCATGAAGGTATACATGTCCTGCTCGCGAAAGATGTAGCTGACGGGCCGCCGCTCCATCTCGAGTTCATCGAGGGCGTCGTTCCCCTTGTAGGTCTGATCCACCTTCTGTCCGCTGACGACATTGACGAACCGCACCTTGTAAAGGGTGTTGCTTCCCCGTGCGGACGGCGTCTGCACTTCGATCTCCTTGACCTGGTGGGGCTGGCCGCCGAGGTCGACAATGTTTCCTTTTTTAAGATTGTTTGCCTTGATCATGGATGTCTCTCCTGAACGCCGCTTCCGATGCGTTGGTTTTTCGGGGTATTGCAATGACGATGCTGCCGTCCTCCCTCTCCGGTGTCAGCGGGCGGGGATGAAGTCAAAGCGGCATTCCTATAGCGCATTTTCCCCGGCCTGTGCAAGGATTCTCTCTTCGCTCGCCGTCACCGCCGGCCGGCATTCCATGCCGGCGCCGCCCGAGGAAGCCGGTCATTGCCTCGAAGCCGGGGAACTGGTATAGAAAATGCTTGATGTGATCCATGCCCATGGGGCCTCCCGCGGCTGTTTCCAGGGAGCGCCCTTCGGCACGCTTTCGCGCTGCGCTGTCCGGCCCATCGGCATCCGGGCCTGCTGCAGCCGACAACCCCTGACGATTCGAGGTGACCTGTTGCGCAAACGACCCCTGACACCCGGCTACATCTTCTTTTACATCCTCTTTCTGCCCGACACCTGGCAGATCCTGATCGGCCTTGTCGCCGCCGGCTTTCTGGCGCCCGCTCTCCGTCCACCGGAAATGGGCTCCGCCGGCAAAGTGGTCCTCTTCGTCATGGTTGCCACCATCGGATACGCCGCCACCGGCAGGATCGCACGGGGGATCACCCGGCAGCTGAAAAAATGGATCCTGGGGGATTCGCAGACCTGAGGCTGCGGGGGCGCTTGCCTGGCGGTTCCGCCGCAAATGGCGGCGGCCCCGGGGGAGTGCCGGGGCGGCGGGGGGTGAGGTGAGGGATCCGAACGATGCGGACCCCACGTGCCGGCGGCGGTTCAACCGGCCATTCGGGTGTAGGTGTCGTACAAGGCCGTAACGAGGCCGTCCACGTGGGTCTTGTCGTGGAAGAGGTGGGTTGAAATTCTGAGGGCGTAGGTATCGGTGGGATCGTTGAGGCCAACGAGAAAATTGGTGTATCGAACCTGGTAGCCGGCCTCATCGAGATGATGGACCATCTCTTTGATTTTGCCCCCGTCGGTGATGTCGTCGAAGGGATTGAACGACGTCAGGCCGCTGTTCAGCTCCGGAACGTCCGGTGAAAAGAGGATGCCCTGCCCGCCGAATCGTTTCTTCAGCGAACGCTTGAGGTAGCTGCTGAGGCCGCAGACATAGGCCTCGATGTTCTCCCGCCCGATCTCCTCCCACATGTTGCAGGCATCCATCATGGCCAGCTGCGCGGGGATATTGAGCTGTCCCCGATACTGGAGGGAATAAGCGATGTCGAATGCACCGCGTTCGTTGCCGCAGGTCTGAACCGCAAAGGTGTACGTGGAAGAATTCTGGGTCCAGAACCTGGGGAGGTTCCCGCCGTGATTCCGAAGGTAGAGGATCCCGGTGCAGCCCGGTCCACACTGCCATTTGTGGCCCGGACCGGCATAGAAGTCACAGCCCATGTCATGGAAGTCGAGCGCGATCATGCCGGGGCAGTGGGCGCCGTCCACGATGGAGATCAGGCCGTTTTCCCGCGCCATTTCGCAGAGGGCCTTTGCAGGCAGGCGGGTGCCGGTTTTGTAGGTGATGTGGGAGAAAAGGATGGCTTTTGTTCTCTTTGAAATGTTCTTCTTGAAGGCCTTGATGAACTGCCTGCCGTTTTTCGCGTTCAACACGGGGATCTCCACCGGGGTGATCTGAACGCCGTATCGGTCCTGGATGACGTTGAGGGGAGAGAGGGCTCCAATGTGCTCGTGATGGGTGATGAGGATCTCATCCCCCCGGGCAAATTCCAGTCCGTAAACGATGGCATCCAATCCGTCGGTGGTGTTCCGGGAGAGGCAGATCTCGTCCATATTGCACCCGAACTGATCGGCAAGGGTGGCCCGCTGGGCTTCGAGGCCGAAGGTGGCGCCCAGCTCGCTTTCGAAGGTCCGGGGGTGCGTGGCGGCCAGTGTATTGTATTCGTGGTAGCGCTCCAGCACCTGCTGCGGCATGGCGCCGGTCGTGCCGATGTTCATATAGACCACCTCGGGGTCGATGATAAACTCTTTCTGCACGCGTTTCCAGAAGCTGTCATCGATGGCGGCTGAGAGGCGCCGCCCTCCTGCGGCCGGAAGGTTCCTGGGAACCAGCAGGCCCGCAGCGCCGCCGGCGGCCGCCATGCCGGCCAGCTTGAAAAATTTTCTGCGGGAGAGTCCCCCGCCCCCGTTGGTGGGCGATGTGCTCGCTGCACGCGGTTCATTCATTTCCATTCTCCTCTTCATATTCTGGGGAAACCCATCTTTGCACACCAGACTATAACAAAATTTATATGCCTAGTGTCTCTATAGGGAACACTGCGGGGGATGAAAAGGAACTGAGGCGCTTTGGAATTGTGACATTGTTACCGAACGTCATGGACGGCTGGATGGATAGAGGGGCGGCGTCATGTGCCGCGCCTGTTGGAGATGCAGGCAACTGCCGCCGCCGCTGCGGGGACTGTGCGGGGTGGGGCGGCGGGGTCGCAGGGAAAGGTCAGCGGGTTTCAGCCAGCGATGCGGCAAGCCTTTTCAGACCTTCCCGGGTCGAGACCCCGGGGCGATAGCCCAGGTCCCGCCGGGCCGCAGAGATGTCGAACCAGTGGGCGGTGGCCAGCTCTTCGGCCACGAACCGCGTCATGGGGGGTTCCCCCGGCAGGCGAAAGGTGCGGTAGAGCCACTCGAGGGCCCGACCGATCATTGCGGCCCGCCGCAGCGATATCGACCGCCGGACCGGGCCTTTTCCGCCGGCGGCGAGTATGGCGTTGACCATTTCCCAGAGAAGCATGGGATCGTCCTGGCTGATAAAATAGATCCGACCTGAAAGCTCGGGGTGTTCCCGGAGG
>CAJXSB010000127.1 GCA_913060435.1 uncultured Desulfococcus sp. | reverse complement strand
GGCCTCTTTCGCTCCGGAGTCTCCGTCCCGGGACCTGGGCCCGCCGTCCGCCTTCTTTTCCCCTCCCTCGTCCTTTTCCGCGGCCCCATCCTTTCCTGCCGCCTCGTCCTTTCCTGCGGAAGGCTCCTTCGATTCCCCCGCATCCCCCGGAGGGGCCTCCTGCTTCTGCAGCTCGGCCATCCGTCTGGCATAGGCCAGATTCTCCGACGCCTCCCGGTCATCGGGCGCCGTCTTCAGGACCGCCTCGTAGTTCTCGATAGCCTCCTGAAAATCCTGCCGCCGGACATTGGCGTTGCCAAGATTGAAGAGCGCATCCTGCCGGAGGCGCGGGTCTTCTGCAGCGGCCGCGCCCTGGTAATGCCTGGCCGCAGCGTCATAGTCCGCCATCCGGTAGTAGGCATTGCCGATGTTGTAGAGGATCTCCGGGTCCTCGGGGGCCTCCAGCTGGGCGTCGATAAAATGTTTCAAAGCGGCCTCATACGAACCTTTCTCGTATGCCGACACCCCTTCCCAGAGGGCATCGGCATGGGCCGGGGCCGCCATGGACAGTACCAGAAAAACCAGCAGCATCCGGGCGCCCCGATGGGCCGCGGACGGGAGGCACAGCTCCAGAATCAAGGCCGCTGCAGCCAGGAGGAGCAGCCACTGGTAGCGGTCCTCCCATACCTGCTTCCGCCCGCCTTCGAGGGCCTCCATCGTCATCCGCCCCCGGATCTCCCGCGTATAGATGACATCCAGGTCCATGTCCCCGGCAGTGGATCGGACGTAGGCACCTCCCGTAGCGAGGGCCGCCTTCCGGAGGGTCTTTTCGTCCAACCGGCTGACGACGATCTTCCCTCGCCGGTCTTTCATGAAACCGCCGTCGGGGTCCGGCACCGGAACGCCTTCGCCGGTGCCGACGCCGATGCAGAAGAGCGTGACGCCGGCTGCCCTGGCATCCGCCGCTTCGGCCAGGGGGTCGCCGGCCCCCGTGTTTTCACCATCCGTAATGAGAATAACTGCTTTTTCCCGCGATCCCCTGTCATCGAAGGCCGACACGGCCGTGGAAATGGCAGCGCCGATGTCCGAGCCCCCTACGGGAAGGTAGGCTGGCATCAGGGTCTCGAGAAAGAGATGAAACGCCCCGTAGTCAAGGGTCAAGGGGCATTGCAGGAACGCGGTTCCGGCAAAGGCGACCAGGCCGATGCGGTCCCCCTGGAGCAGGCCCAGCAGATCATACACCTCCCGCTTGGCCCGGTCCAGGCGGCTGGGCTGTATATCCCGCGCCAGCATGCTCTTGGAGCAGTCCAGGGCGATGACAATGTCGATTCCCCTCCGTTCGATCTCCTGCCAGCGAAACCCGTACTGCGGTCCCGACAGGGCGACGGCGACGAAGAAAAGGGATGTCAGGATCAATGCCGCCTTTCGCCACCGCAGCCCCTCCGCCCGGCCCGGTACGATGGCGTCGAGACCCCTATCGGAGGCGAAACGCTTGAGGATGCGGCGCCGCCGGCGCATGCCGTAAACGAAGAACAGAATAAGGACCGGCAGCGTCCAGACGAGGAGCAGCATCTCGATCCGTGCGATCTTCATGGCACCCTCAAAAACCGTGTATTGGTCAACAGAACCCACAGCGCCAGCAGCCCAAAGGCCGGCACCAGAAAAAACGGGTACAGTTCACGGTTGTCGGTAAAACGCTCCACCTTAACTTCGGTCTTTTCCATCTGGTCGATGGTATCGTAGATCTTTTCAAGGCCCGCCGTATCCTCTGCGCGGAAATAGATGCCGCCGGTCCTTTCGGCGATCTTCTCCAGCGCCTCCTCGTCGATGTCGACCCGCCGATAGACGTACCGCTCCCCAAAGAGCGGGTCGTTCACGAGGAAAGGCGCCTTGCCGCGGCCGCCGACGCCGATGGTATAAATTTTCACCCCCCGCTCGACGGCGATGCCTGCGGCGGTCTCGGGACGCAGCTCACCCGTATTGCTGCGGCCGTCCGTCAGCAGGATGATGATGTTGGCGTCGCTTTCGATGTCCTGGATCCGCTTGAGGGCGATGCCGATGGCGTCCCCGATGGCGGTGTTCCTGCCGGCAGCACCGATGTGGACCTTTTCGAGCATGGAGACGATGGTGTTGTAGTCCCGGGTCAGGGGAAGCTGGGTGTAGGCCTCGCTTCCGAAAACCACCAGACCGATTCGGTCGCCATCGCGCTTCATCACAAAATCCTCTACGACACCCTTCACGGCCGCGAGGCGGTTGACGATCCGCCCCTTCCGCTGGAAGTCGAGGGCGGCCATGCTCTCGGACAGGTCGACGGCGAGGATGATGTTGATGCCTTCCGTCAGCACGCTGATCCGTTCGGTCCCCCACAGGGGTCGTGCCAGAGCGAACACCATGAGGCACAGCGCTGCGTATTTGAACACGGGCACGACATTCCCGAGGCGCAGGCACATGGACGGCCGAATGCCGGCGGCGGCCGCCAGGCCCGGCATGGTCATCTCGGGTGTTTTGCAGCCCCGGCGACGGATCCAGAAAATTCCTGGAATGGCCGCCAGCAGCAGAAAAAAATAGGGGGATCCAAATCGAAACATGGTCTATCCAGCGGCCTCCTCTCCGCCTTCGGCTGCCGTCTTTTCGGCAGATGCCGTCTCCAGGATGAACCCTCGGGCAAATGCCAGGTCGTCTTTCATTCGATCGGCTTCGGCAGAGCGGCCGGCGTATTTGACACGCTCCGCCGCCGACAAGCGCTCCCGGAGCCGAAGCGCCCGGCCCCGTTCCAGCCCCAGACGATCCAGTTCGGGCAGCAGCTCTTCAAGGGTCATCTCGGATGCCGGAATGGCGTATCGCTCGCGAAGATACCGCCGCAGGACGGCCGACAGCCGGAAATAAAAGCGTCTTCCATCGATCTCTTCGAAATCGGAGAGCGCGTCCAGCGCGGCGAGGGCTGCGGCATCCGGCGCGAGCGCGGGCACGACGCCGCCCTTGAGCCGCCGCCTTCGCCTTCGCCACAGGTGCGCCCCCAGCGCAGCCGCCAGCAATGCCCCCAGCGCCAGAAGGCCGAACAGCAGCGGCCCGGCATCCGGCCCCGGGGGCCGCAGCGGCCGGATGTCATGAATATCGGTCATGCCGCCCCGGGCGGCGGCATCCGGCCCGGCGGTACCCGGATCCGCCGCAGCCGGAGCACCCGCTGTCCCGACCGCTGAAGAGATGGCATCTGCCGCCTGGGCCCCGCCCTTTTCGGTGACCGGCAACATACCGGCGGCGATGACAGCGGCGGCCAGGAGGCCCGCGAAGAGAAGCCGGATGCTTCGCTTCATCGCTTTCTTCGCTCCCGAAGGCGGAAATAGCGCATCAGGGCATCGGCCGCCGAAGCATCGGTCCGAAGCTCAATGACATCCACATCAGCGGACCGGAGCAGTGCCAGCCGCTTGCGATAGGATGCTTGCCGGCCGGCTTCATAGGCCTGGCGCGTCCGTGGATCCGATCCATCGAACAGGGCCGATTCTCCGGTCTCCGGATCCCGCAGGGATAAGATGCCCGCTTCCGGCAGTCGGAACTCTCCCGGATCCGACAGCAGGATGCCGATCATTTCATGCCGCCCCGAAAGGGTCCGGATCTCCCGGAGATATCCGTCATCCTGGAAATCGGAGATCAGAAAGGCCACCGACCGCTTCCGCGAAACCCTCCCCAGGTATGCCACCGCCCCCCGGATGTCGGTGCCGGTATGCTCGGGAGAAAACGCGAAGATCTCCTTGATCAGGCGCCAGACATGGGACGAGCCCTTTTTGGGAGGAATGTAGCGCTCCACGCCGTCGGTGAACAGGATCGCCCCGACCTTGTCGTTGTTGCGGATGGCGTTGAATGCCAGTATGGCTGCGGTTTCGGCCGCGGCCTCCCGCTTGAGGGCGTCTCCGGTGCCGAACGCCCCCGAGGCGCTCATATCCACGAGCAGGTTGACCACCAGCTCCCGCTCCTCGCGGTACCGCTTGATGTAAGGCCGCCCGAGCCTTGCCGAAACCTTCCAGTCGATGCTCTTTACATCGTCGCCGGGGGAATATTCCCGGACCTCTTCAAACTCAATCCCCGATCCGCGAAAAACCGAGCGGTACTGGCCCGCCATCAGTGTATTGACCTTCCTGGCGCTCTTGATATGGATCTTCTTTATTTTCTGGATCAGTTCGGGAGACAGCATGGTGGCAAACCCCTCCGCTCTATCGGCACGGACCCGAACGCCGGGGTCAGGGGACCTCGACGGAGTCGAAGATCCGGCCAATGATATGGTCCGGCGTGATGTCCTCGGCCTCGGCCTCATAGGTCAGGAGGATTCGGTGGCGCAGAACATCGGGCGCTACGGTCTTGACATCCTGGGGGGTGACATAGGCACGGCCCTGCAGAAAAGCGAAGGCCCGTGCCGCCAGGCTCAGAAATATCGTCGCCCGCGGTGACGCACCGAACTGAATGTAGCCGTCTATGTCGATCCGGTACTGGGACGGCGCCCTGGAGGCAAAGACGATGTCCACGATGTAGTCCCGCAGCTTTTCGTCCATGTAGACCGACCGGATCAGGCCGGCGATCTCATCGATCTGGGCCGGGTCGATTACCTGCCGGATCTCGGGCGCCGCCTCGAAGCCGACCCGTCGCATGATCTCCTTCTCCTCGGCCTTGTCCGGATATCCGATGACGAGCTTCATCATGAAGCGGTCCACCTGGGCTTCGGGAAGCGGGTAGGTGCCCTCCTGCTCAATGGGGTTCTGGGTTGCCATGACCAGAAAGGGGTTGGCGAGGGGATAGGTGGCGTCTCCGATGGTCACCTGCCGCTCCTGCATCGCCTCCAGCAGGGCCGACTGGACCTTGGACGGTGCCCGGTTGATCTCGTCGGCCAAAATAATGTTGTGAAAAATCGGGCCTTTTTTGGTATAAAAATCCCCGGTTTTGGGGCGATAGATCTCTGTACCGATCAAATCGGCCGGAAGCAGGTCCGGGGTAAACTGGATCCGTTTGAAATCCGCCCGAACCGTTTCGGCGAGGGCTTTGACGGCGCTGGTTTTCGCCAGCCCCGGAACCCCTTCGATCAAGATGTGCCCTTTTGTGAACAGTCCGATGAGAAGCCCGTCCGCCAGGTCACGCTGGCCGACGATGACCTTGCCGATCTCGGTTTTAATGCTGTTGACGAGAAGGTGCTTTTCTTCGATCTGCGCCTTCAATTCATCCAGTGCCACAAGACCTCCCGATATTCATGAGTTGCGCCTTGCCGCCCGCATCCGGGAGGCGGGCGGCCTGCTGCGATTCCAAAAGGATGCGATTTTAGAGAACCATTTAAACCTTGTCAAGACCGTGTCATTGGCCTTATATGTGGGCAAAGCTCAAAATCTTATGATGCCTTCCAGAAAGCTTTCAATGAAAAATTCACATACCAAAGAGCCGCGTCAGCTTTTCGGCCACCTCCTCATGCAGAAGGAGATCATCAGCGAAGATCAGCTGGAGCGGGCGCTGGATATCCAGAGAGCCCGCCGGGCCCAGCTGAGCGACCCGACGCACCTCGGTCAGATCATCGTCCAGATGGGGTACGCAAAGGAGGCGGATGTCCTCCAGGCCATCAACGAGCACCACAACCTCTCGGTCAAGTCCCTTTCCGAAAATGTTCATGAACAGATCGAGCGGCGGTACCGGAATGCCGAAAAGCGCGCCCTCATCCCCAAAATGCCGATCTGGTTTCAATGGTCGATGATTACGACGCTGCTCATCACCGTAACCATATTCGCCCTCTATCTCTTTACGGTCAATCTCCAGAACAGGCAGCTGTTCCGACAGACGCTGCTCGTGGGAAAGGTGAGCCTCAACTATTTCGTCGACAACGCCAGGATCCTGCTCCTGGAGGAGAGCAACGACCTGCGCCTGAATACGCTGATCACCGAGGCCTCGGCCGTGGAGGGCATCCTGTATGCCATCATCCTGGACCAGGACGGGATCATCAAAGCGCACACGGATCACACCCGCATCGGCGAAACCTTCGATATGGCCTCGCTGGCGAGCAGCGGCAAGGCGGAGGGGGATGTCACCTATTTCGACTACTACGGAAGCAGCGGGGATCACATCCTCAACCTGAGCCGGGCGGTGGTCATGAAAGGGGCGACCCTGGGGGAGGTCCACGTCGGCATATCCCTCGACTTCATCGATTTGACCATCCAGGAGAAGAAACGGTACATCCTCGTCACCAGCCTGCTGATCATCTGCCTCGGGATCATCATCGCGGTTTTCTACAGCTTCCGTTTTTCGAGGCCGCTGACGAAGCTCATCAAGGCCTTCAATGAGATCAGCATCGGCAACTACCAGCACAAGCTGGAGGCGGCCCGGAACGACGAATTCGGCAATCTCGCTCTTTCGTTCAACATCATGAGCCGGGATCTCTGGATCAAATCGATGATGCAGCGGTCCTTCGGCAAATACGTCGGAACCGAGGTTCTGGAGCTGATCATGAACAACCCGGAGAGCGACTGGCTCAAGGGCAAACGGCGCAGCGCAACGGTGCTTTTCACGGACGTGCGGGGATTCACCGCCTACTCCGAAGCCAGGGAGCCCGAGGAGGTGGTCGAGCGGCTGAACGAGTATTTTCAGATTGCCACCGAGATCATCAACAAACATGACGGCTATGTCGACAAGTTCGTCGGGGATGCCGTCATGGGGGTCTTCGGGGTGCCGTTTCCCTGCGAAAAACATATCGAAAGCGCTGTTCGCGCAGCGGTGGAGATGCAGGAGCTCTTTCTCGAGAAAAGCCGATCCCGCCGGAATGATTTACTGGGAAAAATCGGCATCGGCATCAATTCCGGCATCGTGCTTTCGGGGAATATCGGCTCCCAGGTGAAGCTGGAATACACCGTCATCGGTGATACGGTGAACGTGGCCTCGCGCCTCAACGGGCTCGCAGGACCGGGGGAGGTGATCATCAGCAAAGAGATCTACGACCCCCTGAAGGAGATACTCGAGGTGGAGCAGCTCCGCCCCCAGAAAATCAAGGGGAAACTCTACCCCCTCGAGGTCTACCGGGTTCTCAACATCAACGGGAGGGAGGAACATGTGCCGCACCATGAACAACCCCAGGATTATCGGCGTGATGGGCGGCGGCGCCGCCGCGCCGTCGGCGCTGGAAAAGGCCCGTGAACTGGGGGCTCGGATCGCCCGGGAGGGATGGGTGCTGCTCAACGGCGGCAGGAACGCCGGCATCATGGCCGCCTCGGCCCGCGGCGCCCGTGAGGCGGGCGGGCTCGTCATCGGCATCCTGCCCGACGACCACGCCAAACAGGCATCCCCGCACGTCACCATTCCCATCCTGACCGGCATGGGCAGCGCACGGAACTGGATCAACGTGCTCTCCTGCCACGTCGTCGTGGCCTGCCCCGGCGGCCCGGGAACCATATCGGAGATTGCGCTGGCCTTGAAGGCAGGCCGCCGCGTGATCCTGATGGATATGGATACCCGGGGAATCTTTGAGCGGTACGAAGCGGCGGGAATGCTCGAGCGGGCCGACACCCCCGACGGCGTCATAGCGGCGATCAAAGCGGGCGGCGGCGCTGGCCGGAAATCATGACACCTGGCCGGGCCTTCTCCCCGGTAGCATCCCCCAGAATCCCCATGACGGCCGGGGCCAGGGCGAGATCCTCCGGCGTGGTGATCTTGAGGTTGAAACGGCAGCCGCGAATCATGCGCACCGGATGGCCCATGCGCTCCAGGAGGGCGGCGTCATCGGTCTCCAAGATGCCCTTTTCGCGGGCCTGCTCGTGGGCCGCCCGGATCAGGCCATATCGGAAGGTCTGCGGCGTCTGGGCGCACCAGATGCGGCTGCGGTCAAGGGTTTTCTCGATGATGCCGTCTGCGCCGACCTGCTTGAGGGTATCCACGGCAGGGACTCCGGGCATGCAGGCACCATGGGCTTCTGCACCGGCGATGCACTGCGTGATGAGCGTCGGTCGGATGAACGGCCGGACGCCGTCGTGGATGGCCACGACCGCCCCCTGCCCCTGCGCCGCTTTCAGACCATTGTAGACCGAATCCTGGCGCTCGGCGCCGCCGGCGACAAGGTCAATGGCCGGCCGGCCGTCAAACAGCCCGAGGATGCGACGCCGGCAGTAGGCGATGTCGGCGTCGGGAACCACCAGAAATATCCGGCCGACCGCATGGCATTTCAGGAAGGCGGCGACGGCGTGGGCCAGAATCGGACGGTCGCCAAAGGCAAGGTACTGCTTCCGAACGTCGCTCTTCATGCGCTGCCCGCTGCCGCCGGCAACGATCACGGCCACCGCGCGGTTCATGGCCGCCTATTCATGAAGATACGCGAGCTCCCGCGGCAGCGGCACCCCGTTGCCCATGGTATCCTCGCCGTAGTTGGAGTTGGCAAGCACCTTGAGGTCCCGCAGCGACCGGGCGTCCCCTTCGAACTTCACCTGGGTGATGTTTTCATTCTTGATCTTCCCCCCGGCCCACTGGATGTCCAGGACGCTGCTGGCGTCAAAGCGCCCCTCTCCGGCGCACATCTCGACCTTGCCGCCGTAGTACTGGACGATCTTGGCAACCAGGAGGCTGGGGCGGCTGTGAAATCCCCTAGGCACCGGCACCCCCACCTGGATCACGCCGCGTTCGATGTTGTCGTTCAGCACCGCCTGGGCGATCTCCTTCCCCTTGGAGAGGAAATGGCAGACCCAGTAAAGGCCGTAGTTGATGGTCCGGTCGAGCAGGGTGTCCGGATCGACCAGAAACGAGAGCTGGTTTCGAACGCTCTTGTGGATATCCCGGTACCCCGATTCATGGAGATGCCGCTCATAGAAATGGAGCAACCGTCCCATGCTCTGGAGCAGATGGAACACCACGGAGAAATGGCTGCGGAGGGATTTGAGCTGGCGATGCCCGGAGGCATAGCCGCCCTGGATGACGTAGGTGTCGAAGGAGGACTGAAGGTTGTGCACGAGCATCTCGTAACGACGGACCTCCACCTCGTTGATCACCTCGGGCACCAGGGTGTGGATTTTGTCCATGTCGAAGGTCTCGAAATAGCTGTACTGATCAAAATGCTTGGATACGTTGAGGAACTCGCTGGCGATCTTGACGATATGCTTTTTGGGCTGCGGCTTCTCCTCGTCGTCGATGTTGAATTCCAGGCTCGTGCCGGTGACGATGCCCGGAAAATCAGATGCGGCGAAGTCATCCCGGGGGATGGAGATCCCGAGGCGGCGGGCCTCGTCCAGGATGACCGCCGCAACCTTGATCAGCGAATGGGTCAGGAAGTCGAGGGTCCGCTGCCCTTCCCGTTCAAAGGCATCGTCCCCCCCCAGGTCATAGAAGACCAGGCGGTTGAGGATGTGCTTCTGGGAATATCCCCCCAGGCTCAGATGCCGCACAGCCGCGCTCAGCTCCCGGTAGAGATGCCAGTCCTTGTTGTTCTTGGCGCCATGGAAATCGAGGAAGTCTTCGAGAACCTGGGAGGTGCCGATCAGCTTGGAGAAGAGCTTTTTGGTAAACGCGTATCCCTGGCGGGGAGCACTTGGACCCAGAATAAAGAGGCAGCATTTGAGATAGTCACGGGAAAAGCGGTGAACCTTTTCCATGAATAGATGATTCACGGTGCTGGTCGCATCACCGGTCATTTACATCATATCCTTCTGGGTGTCCCTGACGGCTGCGTCCAGCTTCTTCCGCAGACCCGCGGGAAGGCCTTCGATGTCAACGTTCAGAAACCCACGCACGATCGTCGATACGGCCTCGTCTTCATCCAGGCCCCGCGACATGAGGTATTCGATTTCCCGTTGATCGATCTTGCCCACGGCCGCCTCGTGCGACATTTCGACCCCCGGCACGAATCCCTGGAGCTCGGGGATGGCATGCATGAGGCCGTCGTTCAGGATCAGCCCCTTGCATTCGAGGTGGGCTTTGACCCCGGCGACCTTGCCGATCAAGTCCCCCCGGGCGATGATCGTGCCGCCGGAGGTGATGCCCCGGCTGATGATCTCGGCGCGTGTGCCGGGGGCCGCCAGGACGACACGGGATCCGACGTCCATAAAGCTTCCCCTGCCGGCGACCAGCACGCTGTTGAACCGCGCCACCGCTCCGGGCCCATCAAGATAGGTGGTCGGGAACATCTCCAGAGAGCCCACCGGCTTCAGGCTGATATAATTGGAGATAAAGGTGCCGCCCTCGGCCACCCGCGTCACCGTGCGGGGGCGGACGCTCACGTTCTCGCCCCAGTCGTGGATCATGGTGAAACGGAGGGTGGCGCCGCGCTTAACATAGAACTCGGAGACGCCGACATGGAGGCCCGATTGCAGGTGCGGGGCTGTGGCGCAGCCGGTGATGACATGAAGGCTCGCCCCCTCCTCGATGATCACGAGATTGTGGACGTTCTGGGAAAAGCCGCTTGTGGAAATATAAAGACAGGACTGGAGGGGGTGCGCCGGCTGCACGCCCGGGAGAGCCCGGATATAATAGCCTTCGTGTGGATGCGCCACGGCGCTTCTGGTGAACATGTCCGCATCCTGCGGAACGCTCTTCCAGAGGTAGTCCGAAAGCCAGGGATGATCGTCCATGGCCTGGGAGATGCTCGACATCTCAACGCCGGGCTGGCCGGACCGGCAGTGGACCACCGACCGATCCTTCTGGATGAAGGTGCCGGTACGCTCCTTTTCGAGGGGATCAATGCCCACATCCAGCAGATCGGAAGAGCGTCGTGTAGG
>CAJXSB010000126.1 GCA_913060435.1 uncultured Desulfococcus sp. | reverse complement strand
CTGCACGCCGTCAGCTGCCCCCATTGCCGCAGATAGATGCTCTTGGCCTGGTACAGGTAGAGCACGCCATCCGAGTTGATGACCGGGTTCTGCCAGAGTGCAATCAGCCGTATGGCCAGCGCTCCGGCGATCAAGAGCAACAGCCAGATGATCGGTTCGGCGGATCTTGATTCAGTGCTTCCTGTCACGTCTGCAGCGGCCATGAATGAACCTCAGCCCTCTCAATGCCATGCGCTGGTGGTTATGGAACCAGGCACCCCCATGAACAGAGATCGTATCGACACCTGCCAGCTTTCATGGGGCCCTGTCGAATTGAAAAAAGCCGGTGGTGGTGCGGCAGCCTGTCGGCAGGGCTTACCGGAGCTGCATCAGCCCGTTCGTGCATGTATGACTATGGGAATGAAGCGCCTTTTCCAGCAAAGCGTCATTGACCGTCAGCCGTTCGCGATGCTGTTCCGGGTGCCAGAGGTGGTAACAGATGGCCTTGAACGGATGCTCCTTTCTACGCATCCCCGCCTTGTAAAACCGGACGGCCAGCTCCGAGTCCTCCCGCCCCCAGCCGATAAAATCTTCATTATAGCCGTTTACCTTGAAAATGTCTTTTCGAAAAAAGCCCATGTTGCATCCGCGTATCCCGGAAAGCCGGGTCGACCGGAGGGCGGGGAAAAAAGGGACGGCGATCAGGTGGTGACGATTTTCAATGCCTCTGGTGAAAAGGTTTCGGATTCTGTACCTGCCAATGGAATGGTGGGTGAATGCTTCGGCGGCGCGCTGCTGCACCAACACCCGTTTGCCCTGGAAAAAACAGCCCTCCTCCGCCAGGGCCAGATGATCCTGAACAAACCGGGAATCCGGGATGCAGTCGCCGTCCAGCATGACAATATACCTGCCGCCTGCAGCCCGGATGGCCTTGTTCCGGATTCGGGCCAGACGGAATCCCCGGTCCTCCTGCCGCACGTGACGGAGTGGAAACGGGCATGCATCCTGTATTCCCGAGACCGCCATCCGGGTCTCTTCCGTGGAGCCGTCATCCGCGATGATGACTTCATCCGGCATCAGCAACTGGTGCATCAACCCCTTCAGCACCTTGCGGAGCGCATCGGGCCGGTTGTAGGTCGTGACAATGACGGAGAGCATCATCTGCCGGCTCCCATTCCACTCAAAAAGGCTGTCCTGCGCCGCTGGACCCCACTGCATGCCAGGCCCGCGGGCTTGGGGATGTGAAGGCGGCCCGGGCGAGCGTATGGTTTCACGATGGCGGCGCCCCTTTCCAGGCGGTGTAGGGCCGAATCTTCCAGCGGCGGTGGACCCAGAACCACTGCTCCGGGTGCTGCCGGATGACCGATTCAATGGCCCGGTTGTAGTTTTCAGTGTTCATCTCCACGTCCTTGATGGGGTCGCCGGTACGGACCAGGGGGATTTCCGGCAGGAAGGTCGCCGCAAAGCCGCCTTCTTCCCGGATCAGAAACACCGGGATGACCGGGGCGCCGGTTTTGAGGGCCAGGCGGGCCATGGCCTGGTTGGTGCAGGTCCGCCGGGCGAAAAAATCGACGAATACCCCCTCGTACCAGTCGACGCTCTGGTCCAGCAGCACCGCCACGATGCCGCCTTTCCCGAGCATCCGAAGAATCCTGCGGAGGGCCTTTCGGCGATGGATCAGCCCCGCCCCGAACCGCATGCGGAACCTTTCGATAAACCGGCTCAGGGGCGGAAAATCGAGGGGGCGGTAAACAATGCTGATGGGCCGGTCGAGCCAGGCGACCACGGCGCTCAGGAGCTCCCAGTTTCCGAGATGGCCGGTCAGGGCCAGCACCCCCCGGTTTTGACGGCATGCCTGCTGCATGTGTTCGAGGCCATAGACCCGGAAATGCCGGAGGAGCTGCTTCTCGTCCATCCTCCAGGCCCAGCAGACCTCGAACAGGACTTTCCCGAAATGTTCAAACACCCGCCGGGCGGTGTCCTGAACCGCCGCCGGCGCAAGTTCAGCACCATAGGCGTTCCGGAGGTTGTCCATGGCCACCTTTCGGTGCCGCTGGTCCAGGGCGAAAACCAGGCGCCCCAGGAAGGCGCCGGCCTGGAGCCCCCAGGGCCTGGGGATGATGCCCACCGCACCGATCAGCAGCCGTATGGCCTGATCGGCCAGGGCGCTGGTAATGACTCGGATCGCCTGTGGATGCCTTTCGTCCCCTTCATGGGGGTGGATGTGCTTCAGCGGCATGATTCTCTTCTGCGAGGATCGGAGTTTATGTTCAAAACCATTCAGCGTAAACATATCTGGCGGAGGTTGGCAAGAAAAAAGGCCTCGGCCGCGCCCAACGCAGGTGTTGCGGCGGCGGGAAATAATGCCTTGCATATCGATGTTAACGATTGATAAATTCAAAGGGTTGATTATACTATTGGGGACTCAAGCAAATCATCGAATCAGAGCAACTGCTGCAACTGCCAGAAGAGGATCTATGCGATTTCTACTATACAACATCGCCTATGGTGCCGGCGCCGGGGCACGGCTTCATTTTCCGTTTCCCTTTGCCGGGCACCTGAAAAGTACCGGTAAAAATCTTGGCAACATACTCGATTTCATCCAATCGGTCGCGCCGGACATCGTCGGGCTCGTGGAGGTGGACAGCGGATCGTTCCGATCGGGCCGGGACAACCAGGCCGAGATCATTGCCGATCAGCTCGACTATCACCATGTGTTCGAGTCCAAATATTTTGAACGCTCCGTGGTGCAGCGGCTGCCAGTCCTCAACAAGCAGGGAAACGCCATGCTCCTCAACAAAAACGTCCGCTACACCCGCTTCCATTATCTCAGCGTCGGCGTCAAGCGTCTGGTGATCGAGGTGGGGCTTTCGGATGTGGTGGTGTTTCTGGTTCACCTCTCCCTCAAATACCGGCATCGCCAGTACCAGCTGGCGGAGCTCTATGCGCTGATCCGGGCGGCCGACCGCCCGGTGATTGTCGCGGGGGACTTCAACACCTTCTGGGGCAGCAAGGAACTGCAGCTCTTCCTGGCCGCTGCGAACCTGAAAACAGCCAACGGGCAGGGGGAGCCGTCTTATCCCAGCCGATCGCCCAAAAAGCAGCTCGATTTCATTTTTCACAGTCCCGAAATCCAGACCACCGGTTTTGAGATCCCCCCTGTCCGCCTGTCGGACCATGCCCCTCTCATCTGGGATTTCGAGGTCGCGGCGGCCGAGGAAGACTGGGCGCCCCGGCTCTGGGCCGCCGGAGGCAGCCGATGAGAGCGGCGGGGTTCAATCGGGGGCTTTTGAAGTTCCTGAAAGAGTCGCCGACCCCATACCACGCCGTCCAGCGGATGGCGGGGATGCTCGAGGAGTCCGGTTTCGCGCGGCTGCGGGAGGCCGACGCCTGGACCATCGAAGCCGGAGGGCGGTATTATGTCACGCGCAACGGCTCGGCCCTGATCGCCTTTACGGCGGGGGAGCTTGACTGGCCCCGGTCGGGGTTCCGCATGCTCGGGGCCCACACCGACAGCCCCTGTCTCAAGGTCAAGCCCCGCCCGGAAATCTTCCGGCATTCGTTCCTTCAGCTCGGCGTCGAAGTCTATGGCGGGGCCCTGCTCAACCCCTGGTTCGACCGGGACCTGTCCCTGGCGGGCCGCGTGAGCGTCCAGACCGCGGCCGGCGCGGTCCGGAGCGTCCTGTGCGATTTCAAAGACCCGGTGGCCGTCATCCCGAGCCTTGCCATCCACTTCGACCGGGAGGCCAACAAGCAGAAGAGCGTCAACCCCCAGGAGGAGCTGCCCCCCCTCCTGCTCCAGGCGGAGGCTGCGGACGAGGTCTCCTTCCGACGCATTCTCCTGGACCACGTGAACCATTCGGATCCGGCCCTCGAGGCCGAAAAGGTCCTCGACTTCGAGATCAACCTCTACGATACCCAGCCGCCGGCGCTGGTGGGGCTGCGACGGGATTTCATCGCAGGCGCCCGGCTCGACAACCTCATGAGCTGCTACATTGGGCTTACCGCCCTGGTGTCGACACCCGAAAGCCTGCCGGCGATGCTGGTCTTCAACGACCATGAAGAGGTGGGCAGCGCCACCGCCGCAGGGGCCCAGGGGCCGTTTCTCGAAGCGGTGCTGACCCGGCTGCTGCCCGGCCCGGAGGACCGCCTCCGCGCCCTGGACCGCGCCATGATGGTTTCGGCCGACGACGCCCACGGGATCCATCCCAACTATGCCGGAAAATACGACGGCAACCACGGTCCGATTCTCAACCGCGGCCCCGTCGTCAAGATCAACGCCTCCCAGCGCTATGCCACCGGCAGCGAGACCGCGGCAATATTCCGCGGCATCGCGGAGCGCCTGGAGGTGCCGCTCCAGGATTTCGTCATGCGCAGCGACCTGGCCTGCGGCAGCACCATCGGCCCCCTCACCGCCACCCGCATCGGGGTCAAAACCGTGGATGTCGGGGTGCCGATCTTTGCCATGCACTCGATCCGGGAGACCGCGGGCGTTCGCGACGCATACGATCTCTACCGGGTGCTCCAGGGGTTTTTCCAGACGGCGGACCTTGCGCTTTCCGATTGAGCCGTCCGCCCTGCGCCGCTCCTGAATTCTGATATGCAGCCCTGACGCTTGTCGCATCGGGCGCTGCCAAGCAAAGGAGGACGCCCATGCCGTATAATCAACTCATCCATGAAAAAAGCCCCTACCTGCTCCAGCACGCCGAAAATCCCGTGGAATGGCATCCATGGTCCGATGCCGCCTTTCAAAAGGCCCGGGAGGAGGACAAGCCCGTCTTTCTCTCCGTTGGATACGCCACCTGCCACTGGTGCCACGTCATGGAGCGGGAATCCTTCGAGGACCCGGAGGCGGCCCGGGTCATGAATGATGCCTTTGTCTGCATCAAGGTCGACCGGGAGGAGCGGCCCGACATCGACGCCGTCTATATGGCCGCCTGCCAGATGCTGACGGGCCGCGGCGGCTGGCCGCTTACCATCCTCATGACCCCCGACAAGCGCCCGTTCTTCGCGGGCACCTATATCCCGAAAACAGCCCGCTTCGGCCAGGCGGGGCTGATGGAGCTCTGCCGCCATGTCCAGAACCTGTGGTCGTCGGACCGAAAGCGGATCCTCGACGCCGCGGGTTCGGTCTCCGGACATCTGGGCCAGGCCTTCGCCTTCACCGATGACGAACCCGTGACCCTGCCCATCCTGAACCAGGCCCAGGCCCACATCGAAAAGACCTTCGACGAACGGCACGGCGGGTTCAATCCGGCCCCGAAATTCCCCACGCCCCACCGGCTGCTCTTCCTGCTCCGTCACCACCACCTGGCTGGAAACGACAAATCCCTCGACATGGTCGTCCGCACCCTGGACGCCATGCGGCAAGGCGGTATCTGGGACCATGTCGGGTTCGGGTTTCACCGCTATTCCACCGATGAACGCTGGCTCCTCCCCCATTTTGAAAAGATGCTCTACGACCAGGCCCTGCTGGCCGCGGCCTACCTCGAGGCGTACCAGGCGACGGCCGAGGTCCGCTTCGCGCGGACCGCGGAGGAGATCTTCGCCTATGTACTGCGGGACATGACCGACGAATCCGGCGGCTTCTACGCGGCGGAGGACGCCGACAGCGAAGGCGAGGAGGGCAAGTTCTACATCTGGACGGCGGCCGAATTCGCGTCGGTCCTGGGGCCGGAGGACGCCGACGCCTGGGGACGGATCCTGTCGATGGCAGAGGCCGGCAATTTCGCCGAAGAGACCACCGGCCGCCGGAGCGGCGCCAACATCCTCCACCTCCAGCAGCCCCTGGGGGCCTGGGCAGAGACACTGGGCGTCGACGAAGCAGCGCTTTCCGAACAGTGGGAGACGGTCCGGCGCCGGCTCTTCGCCCATCGGAAAGCGCGGGTGCACCCCCTGAAGGA
This sequence comes from uncultured Desulfococcus sp., assembly GCA_913060435.1. Classification (GTDB taxonomy): domain Bacteria; phylum Desulfobacterota; class Desulfobacteria; order Desulfobacterales; family Desulfococcaceae; genus Desulfococcus. The sequence continues at coordinate 4,852 of CAJXSB010000126.1, read as the reverse complement.
CGACAAGGTCCTGACCGACTGGAACGGCCTGATGATCGCCGCCCTCGCCGCCGGGGCGAGGATCCTGGGAAAACCCGAATATGCCGAGGCCGCCGCCAGGGCCGCCGGGTTTGTCACCGAACGCCTCATGACGCCGGAGGGGCGGCTGCTTCACCGCTTCCGGGACGGGGAGGCGGGCATCGACGCCCAGGCCGACGACTATGCCTTTGTCGTCCGGGGGATGCTCGAACTCTACGGCGCCACCTTTGATCCCGGGCATCTGGCGCTGGCCGTCCGCCTGCAGAAGCAGATGCTCGACGATTTCTGGGATGGCGACAAAGGCGGCTTTTTCCTGACTGCCGAAGCAGCGACAGACCTGCCGGTCCGCCCCAAGGAGCTCTACGACGGGGCCGTGCCCTCGGCCAACTCGGTTTCGCTGACCAACCTGATGCTGCTGTTCCGGCTCACCGGCGACACCGGGTGGGCGGAATGCGCCGACCAGCTGTCCCGGGCGTTCGCCGGCTCCGTCAAGGCCAATCCCTCGGGCTTCACCCACTACCTCCTGGGCGCGGCCATGGCCGTCCGCCCGGGCCGGGAGATCGTCGTGGCGGGTGATCCCGGGGCCGAGGAAACCCGGGCGATGCTCGGGGTGCTGAACCGGACCTACGCCCCCCATGACGCCCTGCTCCTCAAGACCCGGGCCAACGCCGCCCGCCTGGGAGCCCTGGCCGGATTCACCGCCGCGCTCCAGGCGCCGGACAGCGGGGCCACCGCCTATGTCTGCACCGGGGGGGCCTGCAGCCGTCCCGTCACGGATGCACGGGCCCTGGCGGAGGTGATTGCGGAGGGCGGTCCCTGAAAGCGGAGAGCCCCGGCCCACGATACTTTAAAGTTGAATGAATCCCCCGAATCATATGGATATTCATAAACAAGGAGACGAGAGATGGATGAAGGTGAGGTCAGGGTCCTGACCCCGGACGAGCTGAGAAAAGAGATGGCGAAATGGGATGAGGAGGCCTACCTGCTGGTGGATGTGCGGCAGCCGTCGGAATACACGGAAGGCCACATCCCCGGTGCGACCCTCCTTCCGCTGATGGAGCTGCAGACCAAGGTCTTCGACCTGCCCGGCGACCGCGAGCTGGTCTTCTACTGCCACAGCGGCGGTCGTTCCGCCTTTGCCGCCGACCTGGCCGCCGAGGCGGAGGTGACCGAGCGCGGCGTCTACAATCTTGCCGGCGGCATCATGGCCTGGGACGGGAGGATGGTCGAGGACTACCCCCGCGTCCAGGTCTTCGACAAGCGGAAGAGTTCAGCGGAGCTTTTGATGACCGCCATGAACCTGGAAAAAGGGGCATTCCGTTTCTATGCCTATATCGTCGAGAAATTCAAAGGCGAGCCCTATGCCAAAACCTTGGAGGACCTCTCCCGGGCCGAGGAGGGCCACGCGCGGACCATCTACCGGTTCTGGGAGCGGACGGCGTCTTCCGGGAAGCCCTTTGAAGCGCTCTTTGCGGAGCTCGACGGCGAGATCCTCGAGGGCGGCCGGGACCTCAAGACCCTGATGGATCAGGTGGACCGGATGGATCCGGCAGGGCGCAACCCCTGCATGGCGCTGATGGAGCTGGCCATGGCCATTGAACACTCGGCTTATGACCTCTACCGAACCATGGCGGTTCAGGGGGAGGACTCCGCGGCCAGAGATGCCTTCTGGCGAATCGCCCAGGCGGAGAAGGCCCACATGCGGATGCTCGCCCGGGCCATCCCCGATTGCGCCGCATCGTGAGGGGATCGGCGTGAGGCGGATGGCTCCGGCGCTGGATATGGAGGGGCTCCGGCGGATCGTCGGGGCCCCCGAGTTCGTGGCGCCCTGGCTCGACCGCTTCTATGACGATGCGGACGCTGCCGCAGTCCTGGCTGCAGTTGATGGGAGGCTGGCAGCCGGCCGCCCCCTCTCCGCCGTCGAACCGGAGGGGGCGGTCGCCCGGGCCTTCCGCCGCGGCGTGATCGACCCCGGACCGGATGGGGCCTGGGTCCCCGCAGATTTTCACCGTCGCCTCGAGATCTGGGCCTTGTTCGAGGGATGGATGGATGTGCCGCCCGAGATCCGGGCGCGCCTCAATGCCTGGGAGATGGACCACTATGCTGCCGGACACGCCGGCCAGGTGGCGGCGCTCTGCGGGGGAGGTCCCGTCGACCCCCATCAGGTCTGGCCCCGATATCTCCTCCTCCATGAAGCCGAAGCTCTCCTGGAAAAGGCGGCCGCCGTCTATCTCTGGCCGTGCAACTGCCGCGCCATGATGCAGGGCTGCCGCAAGCCCGGGTTGACGTGCCTCCGGTTTTCCAACGACCGTGGTTTGGGATGGGAGATCTCCAAGAGTCGGGCCCGTGAGATCGCACAGGATGCCCACCGCAAGGGGCTGATGCAGGTGGGAGAGATCGGCGTCGGCCCGGACGGCGGCATCACCGGCGCCCTCTGCAACTGCTGTCCCGACTGCTGCTACCCCCAGCAGCTTTCGGCCCGCCTCGGCGCAGCAGCGCTGTGGCCTCTCCGCCGGTATGAAGCGGTCCACCTGCCGGACCGGTGCACGGCCTGTGGCCGCTGCGTTAAAAGATGTCCCTTCGGGCTTTTCTCGCTTTCCGGGCCGAAGCGGTCGCGGACCCTGGCCTTCGACGCAGCGGCCTGCCGGGGGTGCGGCATCTGCGCCACGGTCTGCCCCGAGGATGCCATCCAGATGAAGCCCCTGCCATCCTACCACCCCCTGGTCCGGGAACGGGGATATCCCGATATCGAAACGGACGGAAGATATGACCCAACAGGTAGTTGAATGGATAAAATTACATTTAATATCGCATTTAGAAAACCGAAATATCCTGTAATCGTTGTATCTGCCCATTGCCTGTACTCGGCTTTCAACATAGATCAGCTGGCAAGAAGCTGCATCTCTTCGATTCCAATCGATGGCAAAAGCTACGTCCAGGTTGTGGATTCTAAAGGAGAAGAATTTATGAATAACAGGGAGTGATGCAATGACAGATTCCCAGTGGACCCAAAAGGGTGGAACGTTAAGCCATAAAAATGCGTGCAGGGAATTTGGCCTTACGGAAGATGAGATCATCGATGCCATGAGAGCGGGGAAGCTGCAATACCGGCGGAACTATGCCCATGGCAACCCGTATCCATAAAGAACAACCATCATCCATCGGGTGCAAACAGATGACAAAAGGACTGCTTCTCGTCAATACCGGCGACGGCAAAGGCAAGACGACGGCGGCGCTGGGCACGGCAATGCGATGCGCCGGGCACGGACTCAAGGTCTGCTTCATCCAGTTTATCAAGGGAAGCTGGAAGTACGGTGAACTCGACGCGGTAAAGTGTTTCGCCGACACCATTGATTTTCATGTCATGGGCAGGGGATTTACCTGGAAGTCCGACGACCTGGAAAAGGACAGGGCCATCGCGCGGAAAGGATGGCAGATCGCCGAACAGGCCATTCTTTCCGACCGTTACTACCTGGTGGTTCTCGACGAATTCACCTATCTGCTCAACTATGAGATGATCGACCTGCCGTCAGCGATGGCCGTCATCCGCCAGCGCCCCCCGAACCGCCATGTGATGATCACGGGCCGAAACGCACCGGAACCTCTGGTGGCTGCCGCCGATCTGGTCACGGAAATGAAAGCGGTCAAACATCCCTTTGCCGCAGGAATAAAGGCCCAAAAAGGCATTGAATTCTAATCCAAAATCGGCATTACAGATAGGAACGACCGCCGAAAATGCACCGGGGCCTCGGAGGTCCGCCCCGGTGGGGCAGGTCTGTTGACAACCCAGATGGTAACCCAGACACCCCAGGGAGGGCGATAATGGACTTTGGCATCACAGGAAAACGGGCGCTGGTCACCGGCTCCACCGCCGGTATCGGGTTCGCCACGGCCTGCGCGCTGGCCCGGGAGGGCGCAGGGGTGACGATCAACGGCCGGACGGCGGCGCGGGTCGAGGCAGCAGTGGAGCGGCTTTCGGCCGAGCTGCCCGGCGCGGCCGTCGAGGGCATTGCCGCCGATCTCGGCACCAGCGACGGCTGCCGCGAGTTGGCGGAACGGCTGCCGGAGGCCGACATCCTCGTCAACAACCTCGGCATCTTCGAGCCGAAGCCGTTCGAGGAGATACCGGACGACGACTGGCATCGCTTCTTCGAGGTCAACGTATTGAGCGGGATCCGGCTGGCGCGCCACTATCTCGCCGGGATGCGCACCCGCGGGTGGGGCCGCATCGTCTTCGTTTCCAGCGAGTCGGGCATCCAGATCCCCGCGGAGATGATTCACTACGGGATGACCAAGACGGCCCAGATCGCCGTGGCCCGGGGGCTGGCCGAAACCCTCGCCGGCACCGGGGTTACCGTCAACAGCGTACTGCCCGGGCCGACGTCGTCGGAGGGCGTCAGCACCTTTGTCGACCAGATGGCCGCGGAGCGGGGCATTGACGCCGGCGAGATGGCGCAGGAGTTCTTCCGGACCGCACGCCCGACATCCCTGCTGCAGCGCTTCACCACGCCGGAGGAGGTGGCGGCGATGATTGTCTATGCCTGCAGCGCTTCGGCGTCGGCGACCACGGGGGCGGCGCTTCGCGTCGACGGCGGCGTGGTCCGGGCCATCGTTTGAGATGAATAGCGAAAAACTCGGATATTGGGAGGTGACAGCCATCGGTGTCGGCGGCATGGTGGGCGGCGGGATTTTTGCCGTTCTTGGCTTGTCCGCGGAGTTGACCCGCGGGGGCGCGCCCCTGGCGTTTCTCATGGCGGGCACGGTGGCGCTGCTGACCGCCTACTCCTATGCCAAGCTCTCGGTTGCGCACCCGAGCCAGGGGGGTACTGTGGCG
>CAJXSB010000125.1 GCA_913060435.1 uncultured Desulfococcus sp. | reverse complement strand
CCCCATCCCCGCCTCGCCGATGGCGAGGAGATCCGAGAGAATGCCCGATAGGGGCCACGTGTTGTACTTGAGCACCGGGTGGAACGTGACCACAGGGCTGCTGGAGCCGTGGAAGGCGTCGCGGATGCGGCCCTCGCGGTAGTCGTACGCGCTTGAGAGCGTTCGGACCGGCGCCTCGTCTGTGGCATCGCAGATCTCCCGCCGGGCCAGGGTCGCCGAATCGTCCACGCCGAGCTCCCAGGCGGCGCTGCCCATCTCGAGGGCGTAAAAATAGCGCTGGGCGTTGGCGAGGAGGTCATCCAACGTCGACCGGTCCGGCAGCAGGCGCGGATGGCGGGGGGAGAATCGGAGGGACGACTCCCCGCCCATGACCGATTTGCCCAGGCCCAGGGCAATGGCGGCGACGCCGTCCTGGGGCGTCATCTGCTGGAATGGGTAGTAGTTCCAGGACTGGGCCACCCCGGAGATCGCCGGATAGAAATGGCTTCCCCAGCGCGCGCCGACAAGCTGCTGAACCATGACGGCCATCTTCTCCTCCTCGGTCCGGTGGCCGACCCTTCGGGAAAAGGCCTTGGGCGCCGAGAAATAGGTCGACGCAAAGACCATCTTCACCGCGCCGGCGAGCTGGGCCAGGCGGCAGTCGGCGTCGTCGCGGTCGTTGGCCAGCATATAGGTGTTGTAGAGGCCGGCATAGGCCCGGTACTGCGCATCCTCCAGCAGGCTTGAGGACCGGACCGCCAGCGGAACCCGAACCTTGGCGAGATAGGCCGCAAGCTGGCGGGTCAGGCGGTCCGGCAGGGCGGTCGCCATGAACCGACGGGCGATCTCTTCGTCGCCCAGATCGCGCTTGGCCAGGCCATACAGATCGTTCTGCTCGATAAACGCCTCGAACCCTTCGGTGGTGATGACCAAGGTCTGGGGAATGCGGATCTTCACGTCCGGAAATGCCTCGTGGAGCTCGGCGTGCTGGTGCAGGAGGGTGTTCATGAACGCCAGCCCCCGGGCCTTTCCCCCCAGGGAGCCGCCCCCGATTTTACAGAATTCGAAGTCGTGATCCAGGTATTTCGAGTCAAAGTCGATCACCACCCCTCGCTGGCGCTGCATCCGCCTGCGGTGAATGATCGAGGTCAGGTAGGCAGAGTGGCTCCGGGCATCGGCAAAGTGCTCGTCGCGGATGGGCCGGACCCTGGCGGCCAGCTCCATTTCGGCGCGGGCAAACAGCCACCTCGAAAAATCATTGCGGCGGCAGTGGAACCGAAAGGATGCCTCGGGGAGTTGCTCCAGCTGCTTTTCGAGGGCCCGCAGGTGGGTCGCCCGCCCGATCTCGCAGCCGTCGGGCATTCGGAAGACGAAATCGCCGAATCCGAGATCCGCCTTGAAGTACCGGCGGATATCCGAGGACAGCGTCGGGGAATTCTTGTCGACGAACCGGGCAGGAATCCGCTCGGCTTGCAAGCGGTTCTCGCACTCCGAGCTGATCAGGAGGAGCGGGACGTCGAACCGCTCGGTCTTGATCCGCTTGAGGAGCCGCAGACCGGCGGCGCAGTCGAGCCTGCCCCCGCGGGGAAAGCGGACGTCGGAGATGACCCCGAGGAGGTTGTCCCGGTAGGTCTCGTAGAGGTCCAGGGACTTCTCGTAGGTTTCGGCCATCAGGATTTTCGGCCGCGCCCGCATTGCCAGGAGCCGGTGCTCCTCGTTGAGGCTCTCTTCCATGACGGCCTGGACCTGACGGACCAGCTCCCGGAAGAGGGTGGGCAGGATGGCCGAGGCATACTCCGGGGAGTCCTCGACAAAGAGAATCACCCGGATGCCCGCCGTTGCCGCGTCCGGCCCCACGTTGATCCAGTCTTCGGTGCTCTTGATCAGGGCCAGGAGCACATCCGTGTTGCCGGTCCAGAGGAAGGTACGGTCGATGGCGGCGCACGGGCCGGGAGAGGAGGCGTGCTCGGACAGGGGGGCCGCCTGATGGACCATGAGGATAATCGGCATTTCCTGGCACGCATTCTTGAGGGTCGCCGCCGTTACGGCCGAATCATCCCCCATCTCCCGGGCGATGATGATCACCATGTCGTAGCGCTGCTGCTGAAGGGCCGCAAGGGCGCCGGCAGCGTTGGAGACCCATTGCAGCCGCGGGGGGCGGCTCAGGTTCAGCCCCTGGTATTCCTTCACGATCCTCTCAGAGAGGCGGCAGTCCTCCTCCATGATCCAGGCGTCGTACTGCCGCGATATCAATAGGATGTGGCGGATCTTGTGCGACATCAGGTCGTGGAAGACCTTGAATCGCGGATCGGTGTCATTTTTGTGGATGGTTGATGTCATGCTGCCCCCGGGAAAGCGGGCGTAAACCGGTCCGTTCGGTCGGCGCTTTGGCTCGGCTGCACGCCTCAAATCCCCAGGTAGGCGGACTTGATGTGGGGGTCCGCCAGCAGCTCTCCGGCCGGCCCCTCCATGACGATGCGTCCGTGCTCGAGCACGTACCCCCGGTCGCTCAGGCTCAGCGAATGGTGGACATCCTGCTCGACCAGCAGAACGGTGGTGCCCTGGTCGGCAATCTTGCGGACCGTCTCGAAAATGCTCTTGATGAGAATCGGGGCCAGCCCCAGCGAAGGCTCGTCGAGCAGCAGGAGCTTGGGCTTGGCCATCAGCCCCCGGCCGATGGCGACCATCTGCTGCTCCCCGCCCGAGAGGGTCATGGCGATCTGCGCCTGTCGCTCCGCCAGGCGGGGCAAAAGGGTGTAGACCTCTTCAAGTGTCCGATGGAGGTGGGGGGCGGCCCGCCGATTGTAGGCGCCCACTTCGAGATTGTCCCGGACCGTCATCAGAGTGAAGAGCCGCCGCCCCTCGGGGACATGGACGATGCCGCGTTCGACGATCTCTTCGGGGGGCGCCGCTTGGATGCCCCTGCCCTCGAACAGGATCTCCCCGGAAGCAGCCTGCATCAATCCGGAAAGCGTCCGGAGTAGGGTCGATTTCCCGGCGCCGTTGCCGCCGATGATGCTCACCACTTCGCCCTCTCTCACGGTCAGGGAGAGGTCGAAAATGACCTGCACATCGTCATAGAAGACATCAATGTTTTTCACTTCAAGAAACGACATACTCCTCCCCCAGGTAGGCTTTGATCACGTTCTCGTCCGAGGCCACGGCATCGGGCGTCCCCTCGGCGATCTTCCTGCCGAAATGGATCACGACGATCCGGTCGGACAGGGCCATGATGGCCCGCATGATGTGCTCGATGACGAAGATGGTGATGCCCCGGTCGCGGAGCTCCTTGATGATCGCCACCATCTCGTCCACTTCGGCTGGCCGCAGGCCGGCCATCACCTCGTCGAGCAGCAGGATTTTGGGGCGGGTGGCCAGCGCCCGGGCGATTTCGAGGCGCTTGCGGTCGGCGATGGTCAGGTTCCCCGCCCGGACATCTTTTCGCGATTCGAAATGGAGCGACTTCAACACTGCAAGAGCTTCCGCCTCGGCCTCGGCGGTTTTGTCGGTCACGGCAAACGCCCCCACCATCACATTGTAGAGAACGCTTTTGGAGGCGAAGGGCTTGACGATCTGAAAGGTCCGCTCCAGCCCCTTCCGGCAAAGGGTCCAGGGCTTGACGCCGTTGATCTTTTCGCCGTTGAAATAGATCTCGCCGCCGGTCGGCGGAAAGACGCCGGCGATGCAGTTGAACGCGGTCGATTTGCCGGCGCCGTTGGGGCCGATAAGGCCCAGGATCTGCCCGGTTTCGATCTCGATGCCCAGTCCGTCCACGGCCGTCAGGCCGCCGAAGGTCTTGGTCATCTCCCTCACGTCGAGAATCTTCATCTGGCTGCCTCCAATGCACCCCAGTGGAAAAGTCGGTTGACCACCTTCTGGTAGAGTCGCGTCAGCGGCTCCTGCAGCCCCCGGGGCTGAAAGTTCATGACAAGGATCAGCACCACGCCGAAGATGATCAGGTGCATGCCGGGGAGCGTGTCGCCGAAATAGATCCGAGAAAAATCACTGACCGGCCTGAGCAGCAGCGCCCCCAGGACCGGACCGGCGATGGACCCCCGGCCGCCGATCAGGGCGATGAAGGCGATCTCGAAGGAGAGATCGAGGGAAATGATGCTCTTGGGATGGATATACAAGGTGAACTGGGCATAAAAGGTGCCGGCCAGCGCGGTCAGAAAGGAGCTCAGCGCCATGGCGATGAGCTTGGTGCGGGCGACGTCGATCCCCAGGGCCATGGCCGCCTCGGGCTCCTCCCCCCCGGCGTTGAGGGCATATCCGAGCTTCGAGCGCGAAATCCGGTAGGTCAGAAACAGGACGCCCGCCAGCATCACCAGGATGCTGTAGTAATAGGGCTCCTTGCCCGCGAACATGAAATTGGTCAGACCCGTGTCGAGGGGCGGAATCTGCAGCCCGCGCGGACCGTTGATGGTGAAGGGGCCGAGGCGGTCGATGTTCTCCACCATTACCCGGAGGCCTTCGCTGAAGGCGATGGTGGCCAGGGCAAAATAGGCGCCGCGCAGTTTAAAGGTGGGCAGCCCGATAAGGATGCCGACCCCCGCGGCCAGCAGTCCCCCCACGATCATCCCCAGCCAGGGGCTGACGCCGTATTGAAGCGACAGGATCGTCGACGTATAGGCGCCGATGCCAACGAACGCGGCATGGCCCAGGGGGAGCACCCCGGCAAACCCGCCCACCAGGTTCCAGCACGTGGTCAGGTAGGCGTAGAAATAGAGCAGCACCAGGATGTGCAGATACGTGGCGCTGCGAACCACCAGAGGCAGGCCGAGGGCAGCGGCCGACAGTAAAACGAGCGCAATGCGGTTGATCTTTTCCGGCTTCATCGGATATCCTATTCCTCCAATCGTTTCCTACCAGTCGTACTTGACCCCGAACAACCCCGCCGGCTTGACAAAGAGCACCAGCAGGAAGAGACCGTAGACGATGGCCTCGGTCCACGTCGCCGTCATGAACTGCGGCCCGACCGATTCGATCAGGCCGATGATGATGCCGCCCAGGATGGCGCCGCCGATGCTTCCCAGACCGCCGAGAACGACGATGATGAACCCCTTGATGTCGAAGAGCACTCCCACCGTTGGAAAGACATTGTAGAAGGGGACGAGGGTCACCGCTGCGATGCCCGCAGTGGCCGTACCGATGCCGAAGGCCACGTTGTAGACCTTGTACGGATTGATCCCCATGAGGCTCGCTGCATCGCGGTCGAGACTGGTGGCCCGTATGGCCCGGCCCATCCGCGTCCGCTGCAGGAAGACGTACACGGCGGCGGCCGCTACCATGGCGGAGACGAACCCCCAGAGTTTGGGAACGGAGATCATCAAGCCGCCGATCTCCAGCATCCTGCCGCGCAGGGGATTGACCTGAATGGTGCGGTAGTGGGGGCCGAAGACGAGCAGGGTAAGGTTATCGAGAATATACCATACGCCGGTGGTGACGATGATGACGGTGATCGGCTCACGGACATTTTTTTCGGCCCTGAAGATCGGCTGGATCACGATGTCCTGAAGATAGTAGCCGAAAACGAACATCACCGGGACCACCAACACCAAGGTCAAGTACGGGTGGAGGCCGGTCAGCGCGACCGCCCAGTATGCAGCGTACATGCCGACCATCAGGAGAGACCCGTGCGCGAAGTTAATGACCTTCAGGACCCCGAATATGATGGTCAACCCGAGGGCGGTCAGGCCGTAGATGGACCCCATGAGGATCCCGTTGATGGTGTCTTCGATCATGTAGATCATACGCGTCTGTCTCCTGTCGGTCACATGGAAAAAAGTGTCAGGGGAGCACCGGATCTGGGTGCACGCGACGAGCATTATCACCGGGGCCTTCACCAGAATGAAGGCCCCGGTGTGACGCCTGGGTGCTGAAGGGTCCTACGGCATGGGAAACACCGGTGTATACCCCTTCCGGCGTGCATTTTTCGGCCAGACCGTAATCCGCTCCAGGTCGCTTTTCGCATTGTTGATCTGCACCATCATCAGGGCGGCGTGCTTGTTCTGCCCAGTGCTGTCGAACTCGACCGCCTCGTACCCGACAATCATTCCTTTGCCGCTCTCGTAGCGGGTGGCGGCCAGTGCATCGCGGATCGCGGCCGGGTCGAGCGCGCCGGCCCGCTCGAGGGCGTCGGCCAGCACATACATCGCCAGATAAGCGTCCACGGCTTCACCGGTGAGGTTTTGGCCATAGGCGGCCTTGTAGCGCTCGTTCGCCTCTTTTGCCCCCGGCTTGTTGATGTCTGTTTCCCATTCCACGATGTCAAAGAGATAGCGGGCGTTCTCGCCGGCCGCCTCGAGAAAAGAAGGATCCGCATGGCCGCCGCCGCTGGTGATGATGGCCTTGGGCTTCACCTTGTATGCGGCCAGGGTGTTGGTCAACAGAATGGCGTCGGCGGCGTTGGAGACGAGCATTAGCACGTCCGGCCGGGCGCGCCGGATCTTCTGGACCACGGGGCTTAGATCGGTTGCCGTCGATGGATAGGGTTCATCCAGAACCACCTCGTAGCCCCCCTTCTCCGCCAGGGTTTTCCACTGCCCGGCCATTCCCTTGCCCCAGTCGCCGTTTTCATAGACAAAGGCGAGCCGCTTGACCGGGGTGTCGAATTCGACCTCCATGTCCTTGAGGAAGGTGAACTGGTCACGGGCCCACCAGCTGTCCTTGGCAGCGATGCGAAAGACCGTCTTGAAGCCCTGCTCGGTGATTTTGTCGGCCACGGAGACGGGCACGATGAACGGGATGCCGTAGCGCTCGGCGACGGCCGTAGTCGGATAGGTGACCGCCGAATTCCAGCAGCCTGTCAGCACGTGGACCTTCTCGGTGTTGATGAGGCGTTCTGCCTCGGCCACCCCCCTTTCGGGCTTCGACTCGGAGTCGGCATAGATCATCTCCAGCCGGGCGCCGTCCAGGGACTGGATACCGCCGGCTGCGTTGATCTCGGCCACGGCCATCTCCCGGGCGTTCTTACCCTGCTGGCCGACGCTCGCCGACGGGCCCGATAGGGGGATGATGTTGCCGATGCGGACAACCGTCTCCTCAGCATGGATAGGCATGGCCGTCATCAGCACCAACACCGCCGCCGTGAAAAAACGGAACATCCGCCTTGCAATGGGTTGATCAGTCTTCATTCGAACCTCCTTTACATTTGCGATCTCCTTAGGTTGTTTTCGAGATAGTGCCATGATCTTCCACCAGTATCAAAAAATCCCTCCGCGCCGATGCAGGTCCCCACGCCCGGCTACGCCGCCCAGGCACCATGCCCACCCTCAATTCGGTGATCCTCCCGGCAGAGAGGCCAATCCAGCCGCCGGCCGGTGCCTTCCATAGAGGTCCTCCTATCTGGGATCCCCTCAGCACACCGCTTCAACTTTATAGCGTACAAGCATATTTTATGCCATGCAGCTGCGCCTGCGACATTTGGCCAATGGGTGCTGGCACATAGGAAATTTCCGCCGGGAGATGATTCGAAAATGTTTCAGATGCGCTACTTTTGATCCATAGATGAATCAATGGGATCGGGGCGGACGTGACAAAGTTTCCCGTGGATCCCGGAATACGGGGTCATATTCCGGCAGCGTTGAAGGATTCAGCCCGGAAAGACCTACTTGGCCCCGATTCTGCATTGCTCTCTGACAGCAGATCATTTTTCAGCGGCTGGCGGAGTCATGGCGCCCACCTTGGCAGGGATGTCCGATCCCCCCGCTGCTGCGCCTTTTTGGATGATGGACGATAATACAATAATGATGAACGAAGAATTATCGCACGAAAATGTGAAGCGCCGGCTGCAGCAGCTGATGCCATACCAGAAGATGAAGTTATTCCTCATGGCCACCATTGAATCCTCCCACGACGGCATCTGGGTCTGCGATGGCAATGGCACGGTCCTCTTCAACAACCAGGCGTCCGAGAGGCTCTCCGGCCTCAAAAGCGAGGCGGTCATCGGACGTAGCGTCACGAAAATCGTCAAGGAGGGTGGCTTTGATACCTCGGTGACCCTGGCCGCCATCGCGACCCGAAAGCAGCACACCGCCATCCAGCATGTCAAAAACACGGGAAAGCGGCTCCTGTCCACCGCAACGCCGGTGTTCGACGCTGACGGCAACATCATCCTGGTGGTTACCAACGAGCGCGACATAACGCTCATTTCCGAGCTGCAAGAAAAGCTCGAGCAGGCCACGAAAAGAGAGGCGAAACTGAAAAAGGCGTTCGAGCACCTGAAGAAGCTCGAAACCATCAGAGAAGAATTCGTGGTCGAAAGCAGCGTCATGTCGGAAATCCTAAGGACGGCGCTCAAGATTGCCGATCTCAAGGATAGCAACATCCTGATCACTGGCGAGTCGGGCACCGGCAAAGGGCAGCTCGCGAAGATCATCCACCGAAACAGCCAGCGCAGCGACAAGCCCTTTATCCATGTCAACTGCGCCGCAATCCCTGAGAGCCTCCTGGAGGCAGAGCTGATGGGGTATGAAAAGGGGGCGTTTACCGGCGCCCGAAACGAGGGGAAAGTCGGCCTGTTCGAACTCGCACACGAAGGAACGCTCTTCCTGGATGAGATCGGCGACATGCCGTTGCCGCTACAGGCCAAAATCCTGACCTATCTCGACAACCGTGAAATCATGCCCCTGGGCGGGACCCGAACGAGGATAATCGACAGCGCCATCATCGCGGCGACCAACCAGAATCTGGCCCGCCGCGTCGAAAAGAAAGAGTTTCGGAAGGATCTGTTTTTTCGCCTCAACACCTTCGTCATCGACATTCCGCCGCTGCGCGATCGCCCCGAGGACCTTTTCGCATTGATCCCATTTTTTCTGAAACATTACAACGAAAAATACCGGGTCGAGAAAACCGTCAGCACCCACGCTATGGAGCAGCTGTTGCTCTACCGTTTTCCGGGCAATGTCAGGGAGTTGAAAAACATCATCAAGCGCGTGACGGCCATCTCTGAACAGCGTGAGATCGACACGGCGATCCTCCAATGCATCCGCATCACCGAGGGTTGTCCGCCTCCGGAAAGCCGCGGTGCATGGGACCGGACTTCACGCCATCTGAACGATCGTCTCAAGTCCTATGAGGAGCTGATCTTCCGGCACGCGCTAAAGCACTGCCGGAGCACCCGCGAGCTGGCCGCTTTCTTGAAAATCAGCCAGCCCAGCGTGGTGCGGCGCCTCAAAAAGCTGAACCTGTAGCGTAAAAAGCGCAGGTGCGGACGAGAGCCCCTGGGGGCGGCCCCGAAAACGGCAAGGAAAAGGATTCCGCGGGCCCCGTGGAGGACAAGGATGAAAAGCAAAGGAAATGCCGAGCGGTTCCGGCCCGAGATGACCGTCGCCGGCCTGTCGCCAACCCATGCGGTGCCGGCGATGAATGAACGGGGCAAGGTCGTCGAAGTCGACATTGCGGGCGAGTTTCCCCTGACGGTCAGAATCGACCGGCAGGAGGTCGTGACGCTGATGACCCTGGGAACCCATCCCGAAGCACTGGCACTGGGCTACCTGCGCAATCAGCGGATTGTCGATGAGATCGAGCAGGTCAGATCAGTCGCCGTCGACTGGGATGCCGAAACGGTCGACATCGAGACCTTCCAGGGCCGGGCGGGGGGCCTTCTTCAGGCCCAGGCATCCCGGCGGATCGTCACCAGCGGCTGCGGCCAGGGCACGATGTTCAGCTGCACCATCGATGTCCTCTACGAGATCAACGTCCGCCCCGTGGCGCTGCGCCAGTCGACAATATATGCCCTCCTGAAAGCCGTGGCGAACCATAACGTCACCTACCGGAAGGCGGGCGCCGTCCACGCCTGCGCGCTCTGCAACGGGGACCGGGTCGAGATATTCATCGAGGATGTCGGCCGCCACAACGCGGCGGATACCGTGGCTGGCAAGATGTGGCTGGCGGGTCTCAGCGGTGGCGGAAGGATCCTCTATACCACCGGCCGCCTGACCTCCGAGATCGTCATGAAGACGGCACAGCTCGAGATACCGGTCCTGCTCTCCCGCTCGGGGATCACACACATGGGGCTGGAGCTGGCCCAGGACCTGGGCATCACCATGATCGCACGCGCCAAGGGCAGAAAATTTCTCGTCTACAGCGGCCGTAAGAACATCATCCTCGACGTGCCCCCGGCCTGAATCCCGGCCGCGGAAAGCGAAGGAAGCGGGCTTTTGACAACCAGGCAATGGCGCGGTGGTCTGCCATAAGGAATTTGAATCGAAACCATATACGAGGAAACTGAACATGGGACATATGAGAGGCGGGAAGATTCTGCGGATCGACCTCGGCGCGGGCAGCATCCGAAAGGTCCCCACGGCCAGCTACCAGGATCTCTGGATCGGGGGCCGGGGCTTCAATGCGAAAATCATCTACGATGAACTGCACCGCGGCGTCGCCCCGCTCGATCCGGACAATGTCATGGTCTTCAGCACCGGCCCCTTCACAGGGACGATGGTGCCAGGGTCCGGGCGTACCGCGGTGTCGACCAAATCGGCCGCCACCGGGCGCCCGAACGTAACCTCCGTCTCCGGGTACTGGGGGCCGAAGCTCAAGTATGCCGGTTATGACGGCATCATCATCCGGGGCAGATCCAAAAGACCGGTCTATATCGCCATCGACAACGCCGACATCGCCATCCGTGAAGCACCGCATCTCTGGGGCCTGGATGTCTGGCAGACCGCGGCGGCCCTGAGGAAGGATCTGGGTGACCCTGAAATCGAGATGATGGCGATCGGACCCGCCGGCGAAAACCGGCTCCCCCCCCCCCCCCCCC
>CAJXSB010000124.1 GCA_913060435.1 uncultured Desulfococcus sp. | reverse complement strand
CGGAGGCGTCATGCCGACACCCAATTTTATGCCGAACTTTACCACGGAAGCGGAGCTTCGCGCCCACCAGCTGGCAGGGCTCAAGTGGACGGTGGCCCATGCCTTCCACGGATCCCCCGCGTACCGGGCCAAGCTGGAAGCCGCCGGTGTCGAGCCCGGGGATATCCAGTCGATCGACGACATCCGGAAGCTGCCGTTTACCGATGCAGACGACCTGAAAGAGGGATATCCATTTCCCCTCCGGGCGGTTCCCTTCGAGCAGATCGTCCGGATTCACTCGAGCAGCGGCACCACCGGACGGCGCAAAAACCTCTGCTATACCCAAAAAGACGTCGACGACTGGGCCCATTTCTTCGCCCGCGCCTACCAGATGGCCGGCGTCACCCCCGAAGACCGCGTCCAGATTGCCGTGGGCTACGGCGTCTGGACCGCCGGCGTCGGCTTTCAGATGGCCTGCGAAAAGCTGGGCGCCATGGCCCTGCCCGTGGGGCCCGGCAATGTTGATCTCCAGTGCCAGTTCCTGGTGGACATGCAGAGTACGGTGCTCTGCTGCACCGCCTCCATGGGGCTGCTCATGGCGGAGGAGGTCAAGCGGCGGGGGCTGAGCGAGAAGATCCGCATCCGGAAGGTCATCTACGGCTCCGAACGGTCGTCGGTCTCCATGCGCCAAAAGATATCCGAGCTTTTCGGCGGTGCCGAACTCTTTGATATCACCGGTCTGACGGAGCTCTACGGTCCGGGAACGGGCATCGAATGTCCGGACCACGACTGCATCCACTACTGGGGGGACTATTACATCCTCGAGATCGTCGATCCCGACACCCTCACGCCGCTGCCCGACGGCGAATGGGGGGAGATGGTGGTGACGAGTCTCTGCAAGGAGGGCGTCCCCCTGATCCGCTACCGGACCCACGACATCACGCGGATCATCCCCGGCCCATGCACCTGCGGCGCCATCCTGCCCCGCCACTCCCGGATTTCGGGCCGAACCGACGACATGTTTATCTTTCGGGCGGTGAACATCTACCCCTCCACCATCGACGCCATCATATCCGAGATCTCCGGGCTCGGCTCCGAGTACCAGATCCACCTCTCCCGGGATGCGTCCGAAAGGGGGGTCATGCGCCTGGTCGTCGAACGGGCGGACGGGGTGGCGGCGCTGCGCTCCGAAGCGCTGGCCGCGGAGCTCCGGCACCGGATCCGGAAACAGGTGCTGGTCACACCGTCGGTGGAGATCGTGGGCTATGGGACCCTGCCCCGATCGGAGCGGAAGAGCCGCCGGGTGTTCGACAACCGGATCCAGGACGCCATCGTATAGCAACCACAACCCGAGGAAAAGGACCATGCGATACCTGCCGATCGATCCGGCGCTCTTCATCCGGAACCGGGCCGCGTTCGCCGGCGCCATGAAGCCCCGTTCCGTGGCCGTATTCAACTCGAACGACGTTGCCCCCAAAAGCGCCGACGGTGTCCGGCGCTTCATACAGCAGACCGACACCTTCTACCTGAGCGGCATCGACCAGGAGGAGACCATCCTGCTTCTCTGCCCGGATGCCCCGGATGAAAAGCACCGGGAGATCCTCTTCATCCGCGAAACCAGCGATCAGATCGCCACCTGGGAGGGGCCGAAGCACAGCCGGGACGAGGCCCGGGAGATTTCCGGCATCCGGACCGTCTACTGGACGTCGCGGTTTGAATCCGTATTCCGGGGGCTGGTCCTGGCGTCCGAGCACATCTACCTCAATACCAATGAACACCTGCGGGCCGACGTTACCGTCGAAACGAGGGATGCGCGCTTCCTGAAGTGGTGCCGGGACGCCTATCCCCTCCATCGCTACGAGCGCTCCGCACCGATACTCCATCGCCTGCGGGCGATGAAATCCGGTACCGAAACAGCCCTGATCCAGACCGCCTGCGACATCACCGAAAAGGCGTTCCGACGGATTCTGGGGTTTATCCGTCCGGGGATATGGGAATTTGAGATCGAGGCGGAGATCTGCCACGAATTCCTGCGGCGCCGCTCCCGGGGGCCGGCCTATGAACCCATCGTCGCCTCGGGGCCGAATGCCTGCATCCTCCATTACGTCAAGAATGACCGGCAATGCGCGGACGGGGAGCTGGTGCTGATGGACTTCGGCGCCGAGTATGCCAATTATGCCGCGGACCTTACCCGAACAATCCCGGTCAACGGCCGCTTCACCCCCCGCCAGCGCGCGGTCTACGACGCGGTGCTTCGGGTGCAGCGGGCGGCCATCCCGATGCTGCGGCCGGGCAATACCCTCAAGGCCTATCACGAGGCGGTGGGAACCCTCATGGAGGGAGAGCTGATCCGTCTGGGCCTCCTCGATGCCGAGGCGGTCCGGCAGCAGGACAAGGCAGCGCCGCTCTACCGCACCTATTTCATGCACGGAACCTCCCACCATCTCGGACTGGACGTTCATGATCTTGGCCATGCCGACCGCCCTTTCGAACCGGGCATGGTCTTTACGTGTGAGCCGGGCATCTATATCCGGGAGGAGGGCATCGGCATCCGCATCGAAAACGACGTCCTGATCCGTGACCAAGAGACCGTCGATCTGATGCGGAGCGTTCCCGTCGAGGCCGATGAGATAGAGGCCCTGATGGCCGGCTGAATTTTTGATTGACATATGTTGGGATTTGATTTAATTTTCCAAATTACGAAAGAAACGCCTGCTGCACCAGGCTGTTCTGGCGTCCAAGCATACAAGGAGAGATAAATAAATGATCTGCACCACTGTACGAAAAGGGTATGACTGCCCTTTTATGACCGCTAAGGGATGTTCCTACAACGGCGGCAGCTGTCTGGAGGCCGTCGAGGCTTGCAAGGGCTGCTCCCGTATCACCGAGATTGAAACCGGCTGGTACTGCGGCGTGTTTCCAGAGCCGGCGTTGAAGTGGAAAAACGGCATCTGCAATATGGCCACCCATGTCAAGTCGGGAGAGGTGTCTTCGCAGGCCAAGGTGAACCCGTTGAAGGCCTCCAAGCGCGCCCGACGCGGAAAATAGGTACCGCTTTCACCACCGCATCAATGCCCTGCCCAGGCAATGGGCAGGGCTTTTTTTTGTCGCCTGCCGAGCCGTTTTTCTTCTTGAAATTTTTCTCTTTACCGATGGCACTACGTTATCATCAAGGAAGGAAGAGGGGAAATGAGCGTCAATCCCATTGCCCAGGAATTGAATGGAATCATCAAGTACGGCAACCCCCACCTGATAGAGATGCTCTCGAAGACCGGTCGGCGGCTCTTTTTCCCGAAGGGCATCCTGACCCAGAGTGCGGAGGCCAAGGAAAAGGCCGACCCGCGGTTCAATGCAACCATCGGGATTGCCACCGAAAACCTTGATACCATGTATCTGCCGTCGATCATGGCCTACCTCAACCAGGAGGCCCTTTCCGCACGGGAAAGCCTCACCTACGCTCCCTCCTTCGGCCTTCCTGAACTGCGGGACTGCTGGCGGAAGGCGATCTATGAGAAAAACCCGTCGCTGGCGGGCAAGGCCATCAGCATGCCCGTCGTCACCAACGGCATTACCCATGGCATCAGCATCTTTGCGGACATGTTTCTCGATCCGGACGATGTCGTCATTTTTCCCGACAAGATGTGGGGGAACAACCATCTTGTCATGGCGGTCCGGCGGGATGCCGTCATCTGCAACTATCCCATGTTCACCGCCGCGGGCGGCTTCCATCTCGAGGCCTTTGAAAAGCGCGTCCGACTGGAGGCCGAGAACAGCTACAAGGTCGTCGTATTCCTCAACTTTCCCAACAATCCGACGGGGTATACCGTCAATGCCGCCGAAGCGGACCGGATCGTCAACATTCTCACCGATATCGCCGAGGGAGGCACCAATGTCATCGCCGTGACGGACGACGCCTATTTCGGCCTCCGCTACGAAGACGATCCGATTGCGGAGTCGATCTTCGCCAGGCTGTGCGGACGGCATCCCCGCCTGATGGCGGTAAAGCTGGACGGTGCCACCAAGGAGATGTTCGTCTGGGGGCTGCGGGTCGGTTTCATCTCCTACGGCACCCAGATCATCCAGGGGGAGGCGGCGCCGTTTTACAAGGCCCTCGAAAAAAAGACCGCCGGCTGCGTCCGCGGGTCGATCTCGAGCGCCAGCCACATCGGCCAGCGCCTGGTGCTCAAAGCCCTCACCTCTTCGCAGTTTGCCGCAGAGCACGACGCCAAGGTTGCCGTTCTCAAGGCCAGGGCCAATCGGATCAAGGCGCTCTCGAACGATGCCAAATATCGGGATGCCTGGGATGTCTATCCCTTCAATTCCGGATACTTCATGTGCATCCGACTCAAGGCGGTGGCGGCAGAACCCCTCCGCCGCCACCTTCTCGACCAGTACCAGGTGGGCACCATCGCCACTGGCGAGCATGACCTCCGAATCGCATTTTCATCGGTGGATGAGGAGAATATCGCGCCGCTTTTCGAGGCCATCTACCGGGCGGCCAAGGATCTGGCGGGGCAGGCGACCCGCGCGGACTAAAGCACCCCGGGGTGCTGGAGACCGGATAGCGACGTGGGATTTTCGAGGATAAACAAACATTCCGATAAACTGGCCCATGCCGGCAAATGGACCTTCTATTTTGTGGTGATCGGCATTATTGCCGGGTTCGGCGCCATCATTTTCCATTATCTCTGCCATGTCGGCGCCCATTATTTCATGGACATGATCGCCGGGTACCGGCCGCCGGCGCCTGCCGGCGAGCAGCACCTCTTTCACCCCACGGAACGTCCCTTCAGCCGATGGCTCCTCTTCCTGCTGCCCGCCTTCGGCGGACTCGTGAGCGGATGGCTTGTCTACACCTTTGCCCCCGAAGCCGAGGGGCACGGCACCGATGCCGCCATCGACGCCTATCACAACAAAGGGGGCTTCATCCGCAGCCGGGTCCCCATCATCAAGACCATCGCTTCGGCCGTGACGCTGACCACCGGCGGGTCCGGGGGACGCGAGGGGCCCATCGCACAGATCGGGGCCGGCTTCGGCTCCTTTCTGGCCACCACCCTGAAGCTTTCGGACCGTGAACGGCGGATCATGATGGCGGCGGGGATCGGGGCCGGTGTCGGAAGCATCTTCCGGGCGCCTATGGCCGGTGCGCTCTTTGCAGCGGAAGTCCTCTACAAAGATCCAGAATTCGAATCGGATGTGATCATTCCGGCAGGCATCTCCTCGGTGGTGGCCTACTGTCTTTTCTGTCTGGTTTTCGGGTGGGGCTCCCTCTTCGAGGCACCGGATTTCCAGTTTCGAAACCCGCTGGAGATTGGCCCCTATGTCGCTCTCGCCCTGGTCCTGGTGGTGACGGGAATCTTTTATATCAAGACCTTTTACGGGGTGACCCATTTCTTCCAGCGGCTTCGGATTCCCAATCATATCAAGCCCTGCATCGGCGGGCTGCTCACCGGCGGTATTGGCTTCTATTTTCCCTACACCCTGGCCTTCGGCTATGGGTATGTCCAAAAGACCCTTGATTCAGCCGGGGCCATCCACGAGGTGGGGATGTGGTTCCTCCTGACCCTGGCCGTGGGCAAGGTTCTCACCACATCCTTTTCCATCGGGTCCGGGGGCAGCGGCGGCGTTTTCGGCCCTTCGGTGGTGATCGGCGGGGCCATGGGCGGCGTTGTGGGAAAATTTTTCCACGGCCTCATGCCCACTGTTGTGGCCGAACCCGGCGCCTATGTCATCGTGGGGATGGCAGGATTTTTCACCGCCGTCTCCAATACGCCCATCTCGACCATCATTTTTGTCTCGGAGATGACCAATTCCTACCATCTCCTGATGCCGAGCCTCCTGGTCTGCTCGGTGGCGTATCTCGCGTGCCGACGGTGGACCATCTATGAGAACCAGGTCAAGAGCAAAATCGAGTCGGCGGCGCACCAGGGGGAGTTCTTCGTGGACATCCTCCAGCAGTTTCGCGTCAAGGACCTGATGCCGCGGGTGCAGAAGGTCAAGATGATTCCCCAGGAGATGACGTTTCGGGAGTTCAAGCGCTATTTTTCCGAAACCAAGCAGCACTACTTCCCGGTGATGGACGGGCACAAGCGTCTGATCGGCATCTTTTCGAGTACCGACATCCGCAGCGTTCTCTTCTCGGAGGGGCTTGAGCACCTGATTCTCATGAAGGACCTGGCGACGACGGACGTCATCGTGACCTACCCCTCGGACGACCTCAATTCGGTGCTCCAGAAGTTTACCGTCAAGAACATCGACAGCCTCCCGGTGGTGAGCGACGACGACCATGGCGTGATCATCGGCATGATCAACCGGCGCGAGGTGATTTCTTTCTATAATGAGAATATCCAGACCATGAAGGAAAAAAAGACTGCATGAGGGGGGTAAGAGGATGACAGACCGGGGATACCGGCAGTGGCTGGGGGAGAAGCTTGGAAGGCGCTGCATCGGCAACCTGAACAAGCATGGATTCGATGCCCATTTCGCAGCCGACGCCGAGGCCGCCCGCACCCGGGCCCTGGCGCTTGCGGCCAGCTGTGAGAGCGTCGGGTTCGGCGGCTCCGCCACGACGCGGACGCTGGGCCTTCCCGAGGCCTTCCGCCGGATGGGCCGGACGGTGTATGACCATTGGGCCCCGCCGGAAAGCATGACCGACCTTGATGTCCGACTGGCCCAGGGACGGTGCGACGGCTTCTTCTGCAGCGCCAACGCCGTCTCGGCCACCGGGGAGGTCGTCAATGTCGACGGCGTCGGAAACCGGAACAATGCCATGACCTTCGGCTGCCCAAAGGTGGTCATCATCGCCGGCATCAACAAGGTGACCCCGAGCCTTGAAGCCGCGCTGGCCAGGATCCGGGAAATCGCCGCACCCATGCGGGCGAAGAGCCTCGGCATGGAGACTCCCTGCGCCGAAACCGGATACTGCAGCGACTGCAACGCCCCCCAGCGGATCTGCCGCATTACGACCATCCTCCACCGAAAGCCCATGATGACCGATGTGTCGGTCATCATCGTCAACGAAGCCCTGGGATTCTGAAGCCTCCGTCTGCGGACCCCGGGTCATACCAGTGATCCGTATTGACGGCCGCCTGCGCTTGGTGTCGGCCGCCAGGCGGCCATGCATCTCCGCCGTGTAACCGAACCGCCATTCCCATCCCCTGCAGCCGCCATATCTTCAGTGAATATATGAGATTCATTTATTTTATCTTGACATATAGAATAATTTTTTATTATAGATTGTCCGGGATTATTTCCAACCATGCGGCATGCAAGATGGCAACCGGTATTCGGCATCCCGCCTATGGCGGTGCCGGAAGGGCTGCTCGCAGACGCGTGGACCTGGCCGGAGGGGTTTCGTGAGGTAACCGTTCAAGACGAGGAGTAAAAAATATGACCAATTTATACGATGAGGCCTTCCAAAATTCATTGAACGATCCTGAGGGGTTTTGGGGGAAAGCCGCTGAAGACTGCCATTGGTATAAAAAATGGGACAAAGTGCTGGATGACAGCAACAAACCCTTCTACCGGTGGTTTATCGGCGGAGAAATCAATACCTGCTACAATGCATTGGATTTCCATATCGACAACGGCCGCGGCGACCAGCTGGCGCTGATCTATGACAGTCCTGTGACGGATACCATCAAAAAATATACCTACAGCCAACTCCGAGACGAGGTGGCAACGTTTGCGGGCGGGCTCGCCGAACAGGGCGTCACCAAAGGGGACCGGGTCATCATCTACATGCCGATGATCCCCGAAGCGGCGATCGCCATGCTCGCCTGCGCACGAATCGGTGCCGTCCACTCCGTGGTCTTCGGCGGCTTCGCGGCCAAGGAGCTGGCCACCCGCATTCAGGACGCCAAGCCCAAGGTTATGGTATCGGCCTCCTGCGGCATCGAGGTGCAGCGGGTAATCAAGTACAAGCCCCTCCTGGACGAAGCCATCGATATCTCCACCCACAAGCCGGAAAAATGCATCCTCCTCCAGCGGCCCATGGAGACGGCTTCCATGATCGACGGCCGGGATCTCGACTGGAACGATGTGATGGCGGCCGCGAAACCGGTGGACTCCGTCCCCGTCGCCGCCACGGACCCCCTCTACATCCTCTACACCTCGGGCACCACCGGACAGCCCAAGGGCGTAGTCCGCGACAACGGCGGTCATGTGGTCGCCCTCAAGTGGACCATGAAAAACATCTATGACGTCGATGCCGGGGACGTCTACTGGGCGGCGTCGGACGTCGGATGGGTCGTCGGCCACTCCTATATCGTCTACGGACCCCTGTTCAAAGGCTGTACGACGATCCTCTTCGAGGGCAAGCCGGTCGGGACGCCGGATGCCGGGGTATTCTGGCGAATCATTTCGGAGCATGGCGTCAAGTCGCTTTTCACGGCCCCGACGGCGTTCCGGGCCATCAAGCGGGACGATCCCAACGGCGACCTCATCAAGAAATATGATCTCTCCAACTTCAAGATCCTTTTCCTGGCGGGTGAAAGGTCCGATCCAGATACCATTAAATGGTCCGAGGACAACCTGAAGGTGCCGGTCATCGATCACTGGTGGCAGACCGAGACGGGCTGGGCCATCTGCGCCAACTGCATGGGGCTGCACCGGTTTCCGGTGAAATACGGCTCTCCGACCAAGGCGGTGCCGGGATGGAATGTCCAGGTGGTCGACCCGGAATGCAATCAGGTGGGACCGGGAGAGATCGGCGCACTGGTTGTCAAGCTGCCGCTGCCGCCCGGCACCCTGCCCACCCTGTACCAGAACGACGCCCGGTACAAAGAGGCCTATCTGGATGAGTTTCCGGGCTATTACAAGACGGCCGACGCCGGATACATTGACGAGGAAGGGTATGTCTACGTCATGTCCCGGACGGATGACATCATCAATGTCGCCGGCCATCGCCTCTCCACCGGCGCCATGGAAGAAGTCCTGTCCGACCACCCGGATGTCGCCGAGTGTGCGGTCCTCGGCGTAGCAGACAAGCTCAAGGGCCAGGTCCCCGTGGGATTCATGGTGCTGAAAGCGGGGGTCTCCAAGGGCACTGACGATATCATCAAGGAGGTCGTCCAGATGGTGCGGGATCGCATCGGGCCCGTGGCGGCATTCAAGACCGCTACGGTGGTCAAGCGCCTGCCCAAAACCCGTTCGGGCAAAATCCTCAGGGGAACGATCCAGAAGATCGCCGACAACCAGGAGTACAAGGTGCCGGCGACGATCGATGATCCGGCGATCCTGGGCGAGATGGAGGATGCGCTCAAATCCATTGGTCTCGCCGGTGCACGGGAATAGCCGCCGAAACATCGCCTGTGACGTGACAACGGCGGGCGGAAACCAAACATAACCCCTCCCGGACATCGGGAAGAGGGATGACAGATGCCGACGGGTGCTTCACTCGCCGGCATCTTTTTTTTTGGAATGAAGCTGAATGCCATTCAAAAAAATAGTTTGACAAATTTTTCTTTTTTTAGTTAGCTGTTGAGCCATGATCAATTTTGAGCGTTCGTTCAGTATCGGGGTGCCGCACAGATATGAAGTTGGAGCGGCACCCCTACCACCGCAGAGACAGCGTCGGCAGACCATTTTTTTTGTGTGCCCAAATATGACTGATCGCTCGATAGTAATTGCTCGCTGCGGTTCACCGCAGGGGGACGGTCGAGATCCAAGGAGTGTTACCTAACCACAGCAAAGGGAGATTGAGGAATGACCAACCTGTACGATGAGGCTTATCAGCAGTCGATTGAGGACCCGGATGGGTTCTGGGGCAAGGCGGCGGAAGAGATTCACTGGTACAAGAAATACGACAAGGTCCTGGACGACACCAACAAGCCCATGTACCGATGGTTTACCGGCGGGGAGATGAACACCTGCTACAACGCCCTGGATTTCCATATCGACCGGGGGCGTGGAGACCGGGTCGCCCTGATCTATGACAGCCCGGTGACCGACACCATCAAGCAGTACACCTACAGCGAGCTGCGGGATGAGGTGGCCAAGTTTGCAGGCCTTCTGGCGGCCCAGGGCGTGGTCAAGGGGGATCGGGTGGTCATCTACATGCCCATGATTCCCGAGGCGGCCGTCGCCATGCTGGCCTGCGCCCGCATCGGCGCCATCCACTCGGTGGTTTTCGGCGGTTTCGCCGCAAAAGAGCTGGCCACCCGCATCAACGATGCCACGCCCAAGGTGATCGTTTCGGCATCCTGCGGCATCGAGGTCACCCGGGTCATCCAATACAAGCCCCTCCTGGACGAAGCCATCGAGCTCTCCACGTCAAAGCCGGAAAAATGCATCATTCTCCAGCGCCCCCAGGCCACCGCACCCCTGATGGACGGCCGGGACATCGACTGGACGGCGGGCATGGCCGATGCCAAGCCCGTCGACTGCGTCCCCGTCGCCGCCACCGACCCCCTCTACATCCTCTACACCTCCGGGACCACCGGCCAGCCCAAAGGCGTGGTGCGCGACAACGGCGGCCATGCCGTCGCACTCAAGTGGACGATGAAGGCCATTTACGACATCGATGAAGACGATGTCTGGTGGGCGGCCTCTGACGTCGGCTGGGTCGTGGGGCACTCCTACATTGTCTACGCCCCCCTGTTCAAGGGCTGCACGACCATCTTCTTCGAGGGAAAACCGGTGGGGACCCCCGACGCGGGGGTGTTCTGGCGGATCATTTCCCAGCACAAGGTCAAGTGCATGTTTACCGCCCCCACGGCCTACCGGGCCATCAAGCGGGAGGACCCCGAAGGCGCGCTGATGAAGAACTATGAC
>CAJXSB010000123.1 GCA_913060435.1 uncultured Desulfococcus sp. | reverse complement strand
ACGACGGCCGGTTCTTGTAGACGGTGCAGCCCCGGTCGCTGACAAAGGGGCAGGTCATGCCCGACGCGGCGTCCTGACGCAGGACGATGACCGGCAGACCCGTCTCGGGTCCGATATGGGTTACGGTATACCGCTCGAGGAAGGCGGGTGACGGCAGGTTCAGGTGTTTCTTGAGCCGCAGGATGTCGTAGGGGGTCAGAAACTGATTGAGGTCCCGGCAGCATTCATTGAAGCAGGGGACATCCGGGTTGCAGGCGAACGTGAAGGCGTCGTCCGGACCGAGGGGGATGAGTTCATTTTCTTCCATGGCAGTATTCTCCAGATTGTAACGATGTTATTCTCGCGCCTAACTTGATATGGCCCCCGGGGTTTGTCAACCCCAAAAAGTTTTGAGATGGCGTGCGTAACTCCGGTGAATCCCTGGCGAATCGACATTTTAGGAGCCTCCGAAGGCCGATCAAAAGAGGTTGACAAGCCTGGTAAAGGGTGTTAGTTCAATTGCCTTGCTGAACGCTCGTCCGAAAGCGGGGCGACCCATGTGCCGGGAGCCGCCAGAAGCTGCCGACACTGGATTCAGGCTGGATGAAAATGTACATAAAAACGCCACGGCGCAAAGAAAACTGTTTACACAGAATGAAAATTGGAATAGTTAAGCAATTTGGGATCTGATAGGCAGTATATAGTATCGTCGGTATATTTTTGAGAAATGGCCAGAAGGAGCTTCCGGCCACAGGTAGGAAGGGAGGTGCAAACAGCTTAAGTTGCAACACCATTGATTTAGGTTGTTAGACCTTTACCATCACCAAACGTTAAACGTAGGAGGTATTGTAAATGCCAAGCTTTGTAATTCAGGAAAAATGTGACGGCTGCAAGGGCGGAGACAAGACTGCATGTATGTACATCTGCCCCAATGACCTGATGGTTCTCGATCCCAATGCTATGAAAGCCTACAATCAGGAGCCCGATCAGTGCTGGGAATGCTTTTCTTGCGTGAAAATCTGCCCGACCCAGGCCATCGAAGTCCGGGGCTACGCAGATTTCGTTCCGCTGGGAAGCTCCATCATGCCGATGATGGGTACCGAAGACGTCATGTGGACCTGTAAGTTCAGAAATGGTGTCATCAAACGCTTTAAGTTCCCCATCCGTACCACTCCTGAAGGCGCCGCCAATGCCTACGCCGACCTGCAGGGCAAAGACCTTGACAGCGAACTGCTCTCCACGGAAGAAGCGGACGGCTACACCATTAAAACTCCGGCTGCCACCGTCTAATTTGCGACCGCGCGTTGCAACTACCGGTGACAGAAGAACAATCAGCATCTGAAAAACAAAATAAAACCTGGATAATAATTTAAGGAGGTATGGAGTATGGCATTACCGAACAAACCGATGGGAGAGCTGAAGGCGGTTAGGGATCCTGAAGTTGACGAGCGCGAAGTCGACATTCTGATCGTAGGCGGTGGTATGGCTGCATGCGGCACTGCATTCGAGATCAAGAAATGGGCCGGCGACAAGAAAATCCTCCTCTGCGACAAAGCCGCCATGGAAAGAAGCGGCGCGGTTGCGCAGGGCCTCTCCGCCATCAACACCTACATCGGTGACAATACCCCCGACGACT
This sequence comes from uncultured Desulfococcus sp., assembly GCA_913060435.1. Taxonomy (GTDB): domain Bacteria; phylum Desulfobacterota; class Desulfobacteria; order Desulfobacterales; family Desulfococcaceae; genus Desulfococcus. Next base: position 9,259 of record CAJXSB010000123.1, on the reverse strand, counting down.
ACGTCCGCATGGTCCGCAACGACCTGATGGGCCTGGTTCGTGAAGACCTGATTTTCGACCTTGGCTGCCATGTTGACGACTCTGTTCATCTGTTTGAGGAATGGGGCCTGCCGGTCTGGAAGAAAACCGACGAGGGCAAGAACCTCGACGGTAAAAAGGGCCAGAAGATGGGCACCCTGAAATCCGGCGCCACCCCGGTCCGCACCGGTAAATGGCAGATCATGATCAACGGCGAATCCTACAAGAGAATCGTCGCCGAAGCTGCCAAACTGGCTCTGGGCGAAGACAACATCATCGAGCGCTGCTTCATCGTCGAGCTGTTGCTGGACGCCAATGAAGAAAACCGCATCGCCGGCGCGGTGGGCTTCTCCACCCGCGAAAACAAGGTCTACATCATCAAGGCCAATACCATGATGGTTGCCTGCGGCGGCGCTGTGAACATCTATCAGCCCCGTTCGGTCGGCGAGGGCAAGGGCCGCGCCTGGTACCCCGTATGGAACGCCGGCTCCACCTACACCATGTGTATGAAGGTCGGTGCCGAACTCTCCATGATGGAAAACCGTTTCACCCCGGCCCGTTTTAAAGACGGATACGGCCCGGTCGGTGCATGGTTCCTCCTGTTCAAGGCCAAAACCCTCAACGGTCTGGGCGAAGCCTTTGCCGGCAGCGACGCCGCCAAGGCCGAACTCGAGAAATATGCTCCCTACGGCACCGCAGCCATCACCCCGACCTGTCTGCGTAACCACCTCATGCTGTTCGAGATGAAGGAAGGCCGCGGTCCGATCATCATGGACACCGTGACCGCCCTGGCCGAGCTCGGAAAGACCATGGACAAGAAAGAGCTCAAGCACCTCGAGTCCGAGGCGTGGGAAGACTTCCTTGACATGACCTGTGGTCAGGCCAACCTCTGGTGCGCCACCAACACCGAGCCCGAGAAGAAGAACTCCGAGGTAATGCCCACCGAGCCTTACCTGCTGGGCTCCCACTCCGGCTGCTGCGGTCTCTGGACCTCCGGCCCCGATTTTGACTGGGTCCCGGATGCCTACAAACTCAAATACAAAGACAAAGTCTACAACCGTATGACCACCGTCAACGGCCTGTTCACCTCCGGCGACGGCGTTGGCTGCTCCGGCCACAAGTTCTCCTCCGGCTCCCATGCCGAGGGCCGCATCGCTGCCAAGTCCATGGCGAGATTCGTTCGGGACAACGCGGACTTCACGCCGACCCTGAAGCAGTCCAATGAAGAGCTGGTCGACCTGGTCTACAAACCGGTCCGCACCTTCCTGGACAACCAGGGATTCAGCACCCACGTTGACTTCAACCCCAACTACATCAAGCCCAACGGCATGATGTACCGCCTGATGAAGGCCACCCATGAGTACGGTGCCGGTACGGCCACCTACTACCAGACCACCAGCAAGATGCTCGAAGTTGTCATGGATCTGCTGCAGACCATGCGTGAAGACTGCGAAAAACTGGCTGCCGGCGACCTCCATGAGCTCATGAGAGCCTGGGAGATCGAGCACCGGATCTGGACCGTCGAGTCTCACCTGCGCCATATCCAGTACCGCAAAGAGACCCGCTACCCCGGCTTCTACTATCAGGCCGACTACCCGGGTCAGGATGACGAAAACTGGTTCTGCTTCGTCAACTCCAAGTACGATCCCGCCAAGAAGGAATGGGATGTCTTCAAGAAAGAATACATCAAGATCATCCCTGATTAATTGATGCGGAGACCGGAATGCTTAGGAGTTCCGTAATCCAATAGAGACTGAACAAAGACCTCCGGGTGTTTTCGAATGCCCGGAGGTTTTTGTTACGATGCGGCATCTTCGGTGCCGTGGAAGCCGCAGCGGCCGCCTGCCCGGCGACGCCATCCGCCGGCGGCGCACCATCTATACCATAGACTTTCAGAAAACGATTCTGGCCGGCGCATGCGGGCATGCCATCAGGGACTGCCATGGGCGAAGTGCGGCGCCTTTCCGACTCTTTTTCTGAACGTCTATGCTCACTGGCATACTGGCATATTGATTAGGGAAAGATAACATGTATAACCTTACTTTAATCACACAAACATTATGATGCACGGAGGGATAGCATGACTGTAGACAAACAAGCCCCTGGTAGCGGAAGCATTATGGTTGTTGGCGGTGGGATCAGCGGGTTAACTACGGCCCTCGAAGCTGCCGAAGTGGGGTATGAGGTGTTCATCATCGAGAAGAACCCATACCTTGGCGGCCGAGTGGCCCAGTTGAACCAGTATTTTCCCAAGCTATGTCCTCCTACCTGTGGACTTGAGATCAATTTCAGGCGGATCAAGGACAACCCGAACATCAAGGTGTTTACCATGGCCGAGGTCGAGAAGGTTGACGGCGCCCCGGGCAGCTATTCGGTGGACGTGAAGCTGAGCCCCCGGTACGTCAACGCCAACTGCACCTGCTGCGGCGAATGCGCGAAGGCCTGCGAGACCGAGGTGCCCAACGACTTCAACTTCGGGATGGACCGGATCAAGGGCGCCTACCTGCCCCACGAGATGTCGTTCCCCCAACGATATGTCATCTCTCCGAGAATCATCGGCACCGAAGACGCCAAGAAGGTCAAGGAAGCCTGCAAATACGACGCCGTCGATCTGGATATGGAAGCCAAGACCATCACCCTCAGCGTCGGTTCCGTCGTCTGGGCCACGGGATGGGAGCCCTACGATGCCAACCGTATCGACAACCTGGGCTTCGGCCGCTACCAGAACATCGTCACCAACATGATGATGGAGCGTCTTGCAGCCCCCAACGGGCCCACCAAAGGAACGATCCTCCGGCCCTCCGATGACAAGGCGCCCGAGAGCATCGCATTTGTTCAGTGCGCCGGCTCCCGGGATGAAAACCATCTCCCCTACTGCTCCTACATCTGCTGCATGGCTTCCCTCAAGCAGGCCACCTATGTGCGGGAACTTTACCCCGAAGCCAAGATCTATATCTTCTACATCGACATCCGTTCGCCCGGTCAGCGGTATGAGAAATTCTACAACATGGTCAAGGCGGACGAGAACCTATTCCTGATCAAAGGCAAGGTCGCCGAGGTCAGCGAAGATCCGGACAGCAAGAATATCACCGTTGTCGCAGAAAATGCCGTCACCGGCGAAAAGGTCCACCAGACCGTCGACATGGTTGTGCTGGCCACCGGCATGCAGCCGACCGCCGCCAACATCAAGCTGCCCGCAGACCTGAAGTACAATGCAGACGGTTTCATCGTCAACGATTTCGAAAAGGGCGGGATGTTCGGCACGGGATGCGCCGCCAAGCCCTTCGACGTGACGTCGGCGAATCAGCATGCGACCGGTATGGCACTGAAAGCGATTCAAACCCTGGTGAACAAGTAACAGTGATCAGCGGACAGGGTCGGGGCTGTCCTGCTCGCCCGGGAAACGGCGGCAGACGCCTGACTACTGACGACTGAAATCAGGAGGTTATCCATGGATAAAAAGTACGGTGTATATATCTGCACAGGTTGTGGAATCGGGGAAGCCCTGGATGTTAAAGCGCTATGCGCTGTGCCGGAAGAGGAGGGGGTCCCGGTCAAGACGCACCCCTGCCTGTGCGGCAAAGAGGGTGTGGATTTTCTCAAAAAGGATATCGGGGACGGCACCAATACAATGGTCCTGGCCGCGTGTTCGCGCCGCGTCAATTTTGACACCTTCCGCTTCGATGGCTGCATCGTCGACCGGGTCAACCTCCGGGAAGGGGTGGTATGGTCGCATCCGCGGGACCAGTTTCCGGCCCTGACCGAAGAGGAGAAGGAAGACGAGGACAATTTCGACCGCGTCCAGATGATGGCCGAGGACTACATCCGCATGGGCATGGTCCGGGTGGAGAAGATCAAACTGCCCGAACCCTACCAGATCGAGAATTTCAGCGAGAAGATCCTCGTTATCGGCGGCGGCATCACCGGCATCTCCGCGGCCATCGACGCCGCCAAGGCGGGCTATGACGTCACCATTGTCGAGAAGGAGTCCTACATCGGCGGCTACGCCGCCAAGGTCCGGAAGCAGACCCCCATCGGCGACCCCTACGACAGCCTCATTTCCCCCATCATCCAGAGCAAGATCGACGAGCTCGAGAAATATGGCAACATCTCGGTGAAGACCAACACCGTTGTCGCTCGAGTCGCTGGTGAGCCGGGTGATTTCACCGTGACCCTGAAGAAGCCGGGCGAGAAGATCGAATTCGACGTGCCCTATCCGCTGCCCGACGAGATGAAGGTCGACGAGGACGGCAACGAGTACGACGTTGAAAAGCTCCATGAGCTCTACCTCGAGTACAACGAGGGCAGAAAGGACATCCTGACCTTCGACCCCAACGGCGAAAAGTTCGGCGCCGTGGTCCTGGCTGCCGGGTGGCGCCCCTACAAGCCCGCCGAAGGCGAGTTTGCCAACCTCGGCTATGGGGATGCACCCGACGTGGTCACCAACGCCCAGTTCGAAGAGATCGCCGCCGCCGGCGCCATCAAGCGCCCCTCGGACGGAAAGCCGGCCAAGTCGGTCGTCTTCATCCAGAGCCCCGGCGGCGAGGCGGGCGACGCCGATTTCTCCTATGCCGGCGCCGTGACCAGCATGGTCTCCCTCAAGCAGGCCAAATACGTCCGCGAGGACTATGAAGACGGCAAGGCCTATGTCTTCTACCAGCACATGCGGACCCCCGGCCTCAATGAAAACTTCTACAAGAACCTCCAGCAGGATCCCGGCATCTTCCTCACCAAGGGAGAGGTCACCCAGGTCGCCAAGAACGGCGACGGCCTGGTCGTCGATGCCGACAACACCCTCCTGGGCGAGCAGATCCGGGTCAACGCCGACATGGTCGTCCTGGGCACCGGCATGGTGCCGGCCACGGCAGACGATCCGGTCATCAACCTGGCCTACCGCCAGGGCCCGGCCTTTCGGGATATCGGGCTCTTCGACGGCTATGCCGACTCCAATTTCATCTGCTTCCCATACGAAACCCAGCGGACCGGCATCTACGCCGCCGGCACCGTCCGCCGCGCCATGTCGATGGAGGAGTCGATGGAAGACGCCACCGGCGCCGCACTCAAGGCGATCCAGTGCATCCGGTCGACCAACCGCGGCGTATCGGTCCATCCCCGCTCCGGCGACATGACCTTTCCGGACTTTTTCTTCCAGCGCTGCACCCAGTGCAAGCGCTGCACCGAGGAGTGCCCCTTCGGCGCCCTTGACGACGACGAAAAGGGAACGCCCAAGCCCAACCCCGCCCGCTGCCGCCGCTGCGGCACCTGCATGGGGGCCTGCCCCGAGCGCATCATCGGCTTTGCCGACTACAACATCGACAGCATCGGCTCCATGGTCAAGTCGGTCCAGGTGCCCTCCGAGGACGACTATACCGAACCGCCGCTCCGGATCCTGGGCCTCGTCTGTGAAAACGATGCCTTCCCGGCCCTCGACATGGCGGCCATCAACGGCCTTTCCTACTCGGCCGACGTCCGCCTGATTCCGGTGCGCTGCCTTGGATCGGTCAACGTCATCTGGATCAAGGATGCCCTCTCGCAGGGGATGGACGGCGTCTTCCTCCTGGGATGCAAACACGGTGACGACTACCAGTGCCATTTTGTCAAGGGCAGCGAGCTGGCCGAAATTCGGATGAAGAAAATCGGTGACGCCCTGGCCAGCCTGGCGCTGGAAGAGGAGCGTGTGGCCCAGTTTGAGATCGCCATCGATCAATATGACAAGGTGCCGGAGATCATCAACGAATTTGTGGATTCCATCGAAGCGCTGGGTCCGAACCCCTTCAAGGGCTTCTAATCAGGAAAAAACACAAAGTGAAAGGCGGATGGGGGAAGGGTTTCCCGCCGTCTGCCTTCCACTCTCAACCGATCAGGAGGTACTGAGATGACGGAAAGATATATGGTGGAGCCCGACGTTGGATTTATCAACGAAGTCATCGGGCTTGGTGGCGAAGATCTTAAAAAATGTTATCAGTGTGCGACCTGTGCTGTGGCCTGTCCGATTTCCCCGGACAACCATCCCTTCCCGCGCAAGGAGATGATCGCGGCCTCTTGGGGACTGAAGGATAAACTGGTGGGGAACGGCGACATCTGGCTCTGCCACAACTGCGGCGACTGCTCGACCATGTGCCCCCGGGGCGCCAAGCCCGGCGACGTGCTGGCGGCCGTCCGTGCCTATGCCATCCAGGAGTATGCCCAGCCCAAGAAGCTGGCCGATCTGTTTTCAGATCCCAAGAAGCTGCCGGTCCTCTTTGCGATCCCGGCGGTCCTCTTCATCGTGGTCGGCCTGCTCTTCAATATGCTCGGATTCAATTTCCTGGACCTGACACCCGGCGGCGACCAGATTGAGCACGCCAAATTCATCCACACCACGCTGGTCGATATCATCATGATTCCGACCTTCTTTGCGGCCATCGGCATTTTCGCCCTGGGACTGAAGCGGTTTCTCGATGATATCCACAAGGACGCCCTGGCCAGCGGCAAGACCACCGTCGATAAGATCGATCCCAAGGGCTTTGTGGAAGCCCTGGTACGGGTCATTCCCGATATCTTCAAGCACAAGAAATTCTCCGAGTGCGGTGAGAACACCGAGCGGGCCACCTCCCACATGATGGTCTTCTTCGGGTTCCTCGGCCTCTTCATCGTGACGAATATCTTCTTTGTCGTGCTTTACGGCTTCGGCATTCACGGGCCGTATTCCCAGCTGAACCCGGTCAAATGGCTCGCCAATATCGCCGGCGTGGCCCTGATCATCGGTGCGGCCTTGATGATCAAGGACCGCATGGCCAAGAAGGATCAGGCATCGGGATACAAGGACTGGTTCATCATCGGTCTGGCCCTGGCGCTGGGCGTAACAGGCATGCTGACCCAGATGACCCGTCTGGGCGGGGCGGCCGGCCCCTCTTATTTCATCTATTTCATCCACCTGCTCTGTATCTGGGTCTTCTTCATGTGCCTGCCCTTCTCCAAGTTCGCCCATATCATCTACCGGACGGTGGCGATGGCCTACACGGAATACACCGGCAGAAAATAAGCCCATGATGCACCATTGAAAAATCGATTGTACGACTGGGGGAGGCCGCCGGCTTCCCCTTTTTTTGTGGCGCCAACCCTTTCCTCCCGGAGCGGAATCTCATGAATCCTTTGCCATACCGGGATTTCAACACCTATCTGCGGGAGCTTTTCGGCTGCCGTGTGCAGAAGATCACGGTGGATGCGGGCCTGACCTGCCCCAACCGGGACGGGACCCTGGGCCGGAGCGGCTGCATCTACTGCAACGCCCGCGGCTCCGGCACCGGGGCGCATGCCAGGGGGCTTTCCATCACCGAGCAGATCCGGTCGAGCCACCGGTACGTCGCCCGCCGCTACAAGGCCCGGAAGTTTCTGGTCTATTTCCAGTCCTTTTCCAACACCTACGCACCGCTCGATCTGCTTCGGCGGATCTATGACGAGGCCCTGGCGGCGGTTGACGACATCGTCGGCCTCAGTATCGGCACACGGCCGGACTGCGTCGATGACGGGGTGCTTTCGCTCCTCGGGGGATACGCATTGGATCGCCTGGTCTGGGTCGAATACGGCCTCCAGTCCGCCCATGACGATACGCTCCGCCGCATCCACCGGGGGCATGACTTCGCCTGCTTCCGGCGGGCCGTTGCCGAGACCCGGGGGCGGGGCATCCGGATCTGCGCCCATGTCATCCTCGGGCTGCCCGGGGAGGGACGGGCGGAGATGATGGAGACGGCCAGGGCCGTCGCCGGGCTGGGGCTCGACGGCATCAAGCTGCATCTGCTCTACGTGGTCAAGGGGACGGCCCTGGAGCGGATCTACCGCGCCGGGGGGTATCGCTGCCTCGAGGCGGATGAATATGTGGACCTGGTATGCGAGTTCCTGGAGTACCTGCCGCCGGAGATGGTGGTGCAGCGCCTGACGGGCGACCCCCATCCCGGGGAGCTCGTCGCGCCCCGCTGGGCCCTGGAGCGAACGACCCTCCAACGCATCCGGGAGACCATGGCCGCCACCGGCCGCTTCCAGGGGCGGCGGTTCTAATGTTTGAGGATTTTGCTCAGGAAGGAGCGGGTCCGCTCATGGGCCGGAGCGGTGAAGAAGTCCGTGGGCGTCCCGGTCTCGATGATCCTGCCGTCATCCATGAAGACCACCTTGCTGGCGACCTCCCGGGCGAACCCCATCTCGTGGGTTACCACGGCCATGGTGATGCCTTCGCCGGCCAGCGAGCGCATGACATCCAGCACCTCGTTGATCATTTCGGGATCCAACGCCGAGGTGGGCTCGTCAAAGAGCATGATTTTGGGCTGCATGGCCAGCCCTCGGGCAATAGCGACGCGCTGCTGCTGCCCGCCGCTGAGCTGGGCCGGGTATGCGCCGGCCTTTTCGTGGATGCCCACCTTTTCCAGGAGTGCCAGCGCCATCTCATCGGCCGCCTTCCGCGGCACGTTCTTGACCTTGACAGGGGCGATGGTGACGTTCTCCAGCGCCGTCATGTGGGGGTAGAGGTTGAACTGCTGAAACACGAAGCCGATCTCCGCCCGGAGCCGGGTGATGTTGGTGCGCTTGTCGTGCACCGGTAGGTCGTCCACGAAGATCTCACCGGACCGGATCTTCTCCAGCTTGTTGATGCAGCGGATCAGGGTGCTTTTTCCAGAGCCGCTCGGCCCGCAGATGACGGCAACCTCGCCGGCCTTCACATGGAAGTCGATGTCTTTGAGCACATGGTGCCTGCCGAACCATTTATTGACTTTCTTGAACAGGATCATCGTGTTTCCTCTCCATTGAATGGGATGTCAACCCGCCGCAGCAGCGACCATGGCCTGCCCGATGGCCAGCCCGCCGTCATTGGCCGGGACACGGGCATGGTTCGAAACCTCGAAGCCGCTCTTTTCGAGGGCGCGGGTCAGGCCCGCCAGGAGGATGACGTTCTGGAAGACACCGCCGCTCATCACCACGTGCCCGAGGCCGGTTTCGCGCCGGATCTCCAGGCAAAGCGCCGTAAACAGGTGGATGAGGGTGTTGTGGAATCTTCCGCTGATCACCCGGGGGGCGACGCCGTCCAGGCGGTCCTGGACCACGCCCCGGATCAGGGGCGCTGGCCGGATCTTCCGGACGTCATCCGAGGACCATTCGACATCGTAGCGCCCGCTTTCGGCAGGATCCGCCACCGCTTCCAGGGCCATGGCCGCCTGCCCTTCGAACGAAGCGCGGCGGCGGATGTCCAGGATGGCGGCAACGCCGTCGA